>JAAYBK010000245.1 GCA_012718885.1 Ruminococcus sp.
TCTAATTCAGTCTGGTTTACTCCATAGACTATTTTAGATACTCTAATTTAGTCTTTGGACTTGCTTAGACTTTATTATACATCAGATTTCTTTTTTGAGGAATACGTCGTTTATTTGACGCTTACAGCGTTCCAGTTGAACATCCACGGCCGGCGTAGTTGAACAGTGCCGTTGCTGAAAATGAACAGCGTCGTCGCAGCAGTTGTACATTGACATCGTAAAACTTGTATGATACAATAATTATGCTTTACTCACAGGGAGGATAGGGCAACGCTGAGGAGCGACCTGAGCGTCCTGCGAGGTTTACAAGTAATGGGCGATGTCAGCGTTATGCGGCATCGCCTTTTTCATTACTTGGAAACAAGAGCGCTAAACCTAGGGTTCGGGCAGAGCCCGATGAGCCAAAGGCTCTTTATGCTTCTGATTGTTCTACGCCGAATATTTTTCTCATGGATTCTTCGCATTCAATTACGATACGAATCACGAACGATACGGTCACATATGGCGTCTGCAATGATCGGTGATCCTTAATTAGACATAGGGGGAATACGGAAATGAAAACAACGACAGCTATTACCACCGTCAAGCGAGATGTACAGCTGCAGGAATGGACGGAGCAGATTAAAGCACAGCAGGTAAGCGGTATGACCGTAGCAGCATACTCTGCTCAGAACGGTATCAATATTAAGACATATTACTATCATCTTCGCAAAGTTCGGGGGTGCTGTCTAGAGTCTGAGCCTACAATAGTGCCTGTAGCTGTCCCAAGAGCAACCGCAGATGTTCGTATTGAGGAAAATAGCTTACATATATCACTTCTGGCTTATATCCCAGCAGATACTTTACTTGCATTAGTTCATGAATTATGCTGAATTATCTGTCATTAGATAAGCAGGTATACATCGTAACAGGATATACTGATCTCCAACGATCGATAGACGGACTTGCAATGATGGTTAAGGTGCAACTGCAACTTGATCCATACAGTTCAGCGCTATTTCTGTTTTGTGGCAAACGTTGTGACCGAATCAAAGGACTTCTCTGGGAAAGGCGACGGATTTCTGCTTTTGTATAAGCGTCTTGATAACGGAAGGTTACAATAGCCGCATGATTAAACCGAAGCGCTACTTCTGACACCACAGCAGACACGATGGCTGCTGGAAGGCTTGAAAATAGAACAGCCTAAAGCTATCCGTGAATTAAAACCAAGCATATTGTATTAAGAAAAATCCGTGATATTTCTTGGCTTTTCGGCAGTTTTATGGTATAACATATGTATCATAAACTGACTGGAGGAACGCAGTATGTCTGAGCATGATATTCAAAAATTGGTTGCAGATCATGTTGCGCTACAGGATGAAAATGCTGTTCTTAAAGAAGAACTCGCTCTTGCACAGGAACAGATTGCCTGGCTGAAAAAACAGGTATTCGGAAGAAAAACTGAGCAAACTTCTGTAATTATGGGAAGTGATATGCAGCTTTCATTCTTTTCTGTAAGCAACGATCAGAGAAGTTCAGCTAACGATAATATTATTACTGTCCCAGAGCATAAACGAAAGAAAAAAGCGTACTCATGATGACTGGATGAGCGAACTGCCTGTTGAAGAGGTATTACATAAGGAAGAAGCTCCTAAATTTGTTAAATGCGTAGCTGGTATGACAGAGATCGGTGAGGATTAATACGATAAACTGATATATACTCCTGCAACATTTCATATTCACCGTCACATAGTAGTTACGGTGAACCTGAGGGTACAGAAAAGGGCAACGAACATCTTGATGATTGATATAACAAACAAGAAAAGGCTTCGCTTTTTGCGAAGCCTCACCTTGTCCGCAAAGTCCCTTTGACGAAATCGTCA
>JAAYBK010000246.1 GCA_012718885.1 Ruminococcus sp.
AGAGAAGGATTATTGTACCGGCCTTTTTGATGAATGACCAGCCGCGCTCCCACATTGAGCGGAGAACATTGCCGACAGTTGGCATATGGTATGCAGGGAGCTCCATAACGAATGGTGCAGGATCTCCGGCGAACATCTTTGTCTTCTTGAGAATGATACCGGATACGATGATAGCAGCCATACCAAGGAAGTAAGCGCTGGGGCCTACCCACCATGCACCGCCGAAGAGTGCAACTGCGATCATTGAGATGATAGGCAGCTTAGCTCCGCATGGGATAAAGGTGGTAGTCATAATAGTCATACGTCTGTCACGCTCGTTCTCGATAGTACGGCTTGCCATGATACCGGGAACGCCGCAGCCTGTACCGATGAGTATCGGGATGAAGGACTTTCCTGAGAGCCCGAAGCGGCGGAAGACACGGTCCATGATGAACGCAACTCTTGCCATGTAGCCGCAGGCTTCAAGGAATGCAAGGAAGATGAAGAGCACCAGCATCTGTGGCAGGAAGCCGAGAACTGCGCCAACGCCTCCGATAACTCCGTCAACTATAAGGCTCTTGAGCCATTCAGCACAGCCGGCCTTGTCAAGAGCTTCCTCTGCATAGCCGGGGATACTGTTTACATAGCCCTTGTAGTCAGCCATATCAGGAGCAGTGAACTCACCCTCTTCATCGAGAGCCTCGCCCAGTGCAGCATCGATGTCGTATACCTCATTCATATTGAGGATGACTTCTTCGTCCTCGTCGGCATATTCAGCCTTCTTGTAGAATTCGTCCTTGTAGAAGCCGTAAGCCTCTTCAAAGCCGTCAAATTCGCCGGCATCAAAAGCCTCTTGGATGTCGGAAGCGCCGTGGATATCGTCGTCCTCGCAGGCAGCATCGATAACTGCTCCGACCTCGTCAGTGAAGACGTACTTCTTTGCCCATTCATCTGTATCATCGTCGAAGTCCTTTTTGCCTGATGATGATACTATGAAACCGTCACCGAAAAGGTTATCGTTCACCCAGTCGGTCATATTAGTACCGATAGTGGAGATAGATACATAGTAAACGATTATCATTATAAGAGCGAAGATTGGAAGTCCCAGCCAGCGGTTCGTAACGATCTTGTCGATCTTGTCGGAGGTGTTCAGGCTGCCTGCATTTTTCTTCTTGTAGCAGGCTTTGATAACATCGGCAATGTAGTTGTAGCGCTCATTGGTGATGATGCTTTCAGCATCGTCATCGAGCTCTTCCTCAGCAGCTTTGATATCACTTTCGATGTGATTCTGGACGTTTTCCGGGATATTAAGCTTTTCCAGCACCTTTTCGTCACGCTCAAAGACCTTGATAGCGTACCATCTCTGCTGCTCCTCGGGCATATCGTGCAGACAGGCTTCTTCGATGTGAGCGATAGCGTGTTCTACTGCACCGTTGAATGTGTGCTGAGGGATAGTCTTGCCGTTTTTGGCAGCTTCTATAGCAGCTTCTGCTGCTGCCTCAACGCCGGTTCCTTTCAGAGCCGATATCTCAACGATCTTACATCCGAGCTGTCTTGAAAGCTCATCGAGCCGGATCTTATCGCCGTTTTTCTGTACGATGTCGATCATGTTTATTGCTACGACAACCGGGATGCCCAGCTCTACAAGCTGAGTGGTGAGGTAGAGGTTTCTTTCGAGGTTTGTGCCGTCAATGATATTGAGTATAGCGTCAGGTCTGGTTTCGATAAGGTAGTTTCTTGCAACGACTTCTTCAAGAGTGTAGGGCGACAATGAATAGATTCCGGGCAGATCGGTGATGATAACATCACTGTGCTTTTTCAGCTTTCCCTCCTTTTTTTCAACAGTAACTCCGGGCCAGTTTCCGACAAACTGATTTGAGCCCGTGAGTGCATTGAACAGTGTGGTCTTACCTGCATTCGGGTTACCTGCAAGTGCTATTCGCAGTTCCATTTATATCTTCCTTTCAAGTTATTTATAGCTAACTCATAGCCTTAATATAGGGACTGTATCCAGTCCCCGTATCAGTTATTCAACTTCCACAAGTGCTGCGTCTGATTTACGCAGTGAAAGTTCGTATCCACGAACTGTAAGCTCGAGAGGATCGCCCAGCGGTGCAACCTTGCGGACGGTCACTGTTGTTCCCTTTGTAAGTCCCATGTCCATTATGCGGCGTTTGATAGCGCCCTCGCCGTGAAGCTTTTTTACCTTTACTGTTGAACCGATAGCGGTCTCTTTCAATGTTTTCATATAATCACTCCTGTCATACCATTATTCTCCGAGCCATATCTGCGCCGATAGCGATACGTGACTCTTTTACCTTAACAATGACATTTTCGCCGAGAACATTAATCAGCGTTACTGTTCCCCCAACGGTAAATCCCAGGTTTTCGAGATGCTGGCGTACCTGTGGGCTTCCGCCGAGCTTTCTTATCGTCAGTTCCTTATCCTGTTCTGCTAAACAAAGCGGCATCATCAAAACACTCCCATTCTTATATTTGTTAGTATTTTATAACCATAGAAATAATATCACCTCGTATCGGATTTGTCAACGCTTAGGAAAGACGAACAGCAGAAGTTTGTATAATATAACAAAAAGTAAGCAAGTGATAACAATATTTTGGTATTTTAGTAGGGAGTCCATGAACATTAGCTTACCCGGATGCAACATTTACCGACATTTGGAGCGTATGCCCGTAACGAAAAAAATGGGCGCACAATGTGCGCCCTGATGATTATTTATCATTACTGTTATCCGGTTCAAGGGAATCCACCAGCTCTATGAGGTACTTCTGTATCTGAAGAGCATCGCTGGGCGTAATGCCGTTGCCGTTGGATTCAACATCGCCGTAGTACTGGCCTTTAGCGGTGATATGGGTATCCTCCGAGCCTTCCAGGCCGAAGAGGTCGGCGTTTGAAAGGGACTGCATTATCAGCACGGCATCGTTCATTTTAACAGCACCGTCACCGCTTACGTCGCCCCATTTTGCTTCCACAGGTTCATCCGGGGTATCGATAAGGGAGAGATAAGCTCCTCTGAGCGTACTTCTTGAGGTGTTCAGATATTCGCCGGTAGGCTTGACATCCTTAAAAGCTCCGTTGTTTTCGTCCAGAGTGAAACTGAGCACGGGGATGGCTCCATAATAGGGAGTGCCGTGATTTTGCCACCATGCATACAGCACCATGAAGTCCTCATTCGTTATGCCGTCACCGGTATTGTAAATGTCACCGACTCTTTTGATATAATCGGGATCTTCGTTGTCAGGGAGTACATTAACCATGTATCTGGTCAATGCGACGATATCGATCAAATTAAACTTTCCGTCCTGGTTTATATCTCCCGGCACAAAGCAAGGAGATATAGTGAGGTCAAGGAGCTGACCGCCGGAGGATGTCCTCAACTGATGATTTTCATATTTAAAGCGTTCTGGCGCTTTGATGTAGCAGTGCTGGAATTTGTAGTGGTCAAAGCCCAATATAGTGGAATTGTCGGTGTCGTTTTCATGTCCCTTGATCCTGATATCCGAAAATATGAAATTCAGGGTCGATTCTGGCTTGACAACAGATGATGATTCTTGGTAGACCTTGAATGCGGAGAGATAAGTGTCGATATCCAGGTCTGTGTATCTGACCTCGATATTGCCGCCCCTTTCCACCTCGAATCCGTCAAGGCATTCAAGAGTGAGCTTGCCGTCGCCCTTGACAGTGATATCTGATGTGCTGCGGACAAAAGAAGCCTCCGGGATCTTTATCGTTGAGTCCTTGGCAATGACGATAGTCAGAGGAATATCTGCGGTGATGAGGATGCGGTCGAATTCGGTGTCTTTGTAATCACCATTCACAGTGAGAGTGCCTGAAGTCTCATCGTAGCTGAAAACGCCGTTGCCGAGGATATCGCCGCAATTGTCAGCGGTTATTTTAACCCCTGCCACCTCTATGCCGGAATTGGCAGCATCGGCTGTAAGTGGCGCACTGAGAATACTCTTTCCGCCTGTGGGCAGCGGTAGTCCGCCCAGCAGTGTAAGAGCCATAGCTGCGGCAATGACTTTCTTAATAGTCTTTTTCATATTATTCCTCCTTTTTTCACATCTTGGATTTAGCAATATTATAATGCTTTTTTCCGGCTTTGTCAAGGGGAAAATGGCGGGATCGGGGAGGGGAGATCTGATACGGAGAAGGCTTTTTGCCGCCAGTTTTATCGTTTGGTGTATTCTGACTGTTTCGACAAAAAGGGACTGCCAGAGCAGTCCCCGTTTAATATCCGCCAATGCAGCAGGCGTTTCAATTACATATTATCGATAAGCTCCTGTCTCAGGAGGGTGATATCGAAGGCAGTGATAGCGCCGTCGCTGTCCATATCGCCTGCTTTCCAGTCGGTTATCTCATCCGAATCGCCCAGCACGAAACGCTGGAGCATTACCAGGTCGGCAATATTTACTCTGCCGTCGCAGTTCACATCGCCGGCAGTCTGTACGTCCTTATCTGAGGCCGGTTCGAGGATGAACTTCTGACCGTCGCCGCCCCAGAATTCCCATTGGGAGATATTGGCGCCGGGCTCCTTGCTTATCTCGAAAACGTCTGCACAGGCTTTGCCGCCTGAGACATCGGTGAGTATTGAGTAGGAGCCGTCCTTATTGCAGTTGAGGATGAAGGACTGTGACTTGCCGCCGTCCTTAGCCTCGGCCAGAGCCAGATTTACGCCGTTTTCGCCGGAGTTGCCTTCAAGGGTGAAGAGCCTGCCTGAGGAGTCACGTATCTCGCATTTTTCACCATAGGAGGTTATCTCCCAGACCTTTTTGCTGCCCTGAACGATGTTGCCGTTGTCGCTGTCGATGTAAAGGCCGCTGTTCAGGTTCCTGATGGTATATTTTCCGCTGGGCACAGCCGGGTGAACGGGTACGATATCCCAGAGCTGGCAGGCGTATTCGTGGTAGGCGTACTGATTGATATTTCCGCCGTTGTCCTTAGACCACTCGAAAACGTCCAGAGCGCCCTTTCCGCCGGAGCATTTTGACACTATTCCGTAGCCGGTGCCTGCCTTGACGAGGCTGAAGAGCTGGTTATCGGAACCGGTATATGTCTGCAATTCCACATTAACGCCGTCGCTTGTGGAATCCTGCGCCACGGCGATACACTTTGACTCGTCGCCCATTGACACTATTTTGCACCACTGATCGTCAACGGCAACTATCCTCCACTGCTGGGCCCAGAGCTTATTGAAGTCCCACTGCTGGATGTTGGTGCCTTCGTCAAGCTTTCCCTGTGGCAGGTCAATGGCGAGACCACTGTTGACGTTGGTGATATAGTATGGAACGCCGCTGAGGAGGTCAGTGCCGCTGAGCTTTACAGAAGAGCTGCTGCCGGAGACAGTTTCCGGAGCGATGACAAGCTGGGCGTTATTATCGGTATAGTTTGCGAGGACGGAGCGTTCTGAGCCGGTGAACTTGGTATTCTTAGCGCCCCATATGGTCTGGTTATTGCTGCCAACAGCAGTGAATGACATTACATTAGTGCCGGATTCGTTTTCGGCGGCGAGGAAATATCCGCTGTACTTCTGACTGCCGATGTTTATGACAGCGGCTGCGCTGCCTGCGTCCTCCTGCCAGGTGCCGGAGAGACTTCCGGAAATGGTATGGTCGGCATTGAGAGTGATTTTCTGGCTGTTGATGATAGTGCCGTTTGTGGCATTGCCGTGGTTGATGAACTCGTAATCGCCGACGATATCGTTCTCCTCATAACCGCCGTCGGGGAGTTTTCCGCCGGCATACTCAAAGGGGGATACCACCGGCCAGCCCTCCTCATTGAAGTACATCTGGTGAACTCTGACCTCGTGGTATTCGGAGCCGTCATCGAAGCGGGCGTGATAGAAGAGGTACCACTGTCCGTCATCGTCACGGAGAACGGAGTTATGTCCGCAGGCCATATAAGCCTTGTTAAGGGAACTGAACTTGTAATTGCCCATGACCTTGAGGCCGGTGCTGTCCAGATTTGAGTTGGCGTTCATTATGCCTGAGCGGCCGGCTGGGTCAGTGAATGGACCGGTAGGGCTCTTGGAGCGGAAAACACGCATATTGTATCCGCCGTCTGAGAGCAGGCCGCCGTAGGTCTCCCAGAGGTAATAGTATCCGGTATCCGCATTGTATTCGATGAACGGGCCTTCGCCGGATTTATGGTATCCGCCGGATAGTTTTGTGCCAAAGTAGCTGTCAACGGTGCGGCCGTCGGAGGTCTGACCGGACTTGGGGTGAATGCATTTACCGGTGGACTTGTCTATCTCAAGGGTGAAGATGCCGCCTGACCATGAGCCGTAGACCATGTACATCCTGCCGTCTGTATCGTAGTATATAGTCGGGTCGATAGCATTTGGAAAGGCACGATAATTGTAGCCTGTTCCGTCAAACCAGCCGTTGTTGTAGGTGACTTCACCGGCTGCTATGAGCTCATCGATATTGGTGGAGGTATATTTCCGGTTCACATTTTTGGTCGAGCTTTTGGCGTATGTGTCATTGGATGTGAAGCCGGAGTAGATAAGGGTATCCACGAAGGTATATGGTCCTTCCACTTTTTTAGCGGCAGCGTAGGCGATAACAGATGTGTTCCAGGTAGATGAGGTGCAGAAGTACATGAGGTACGCACCACGGGAGCCGTCTGTGTTGATGTAGTCAGGGTTATAGACCACATCCGGAGCCCATACAGCGAAACCGCCCTCACAGTCGCCCAGGTCTTCACCTGCCCAGGCAAAGGCTTTTTTCAGGTTTTGGGAGAGGTTGCCGAACTCCACGTTATTGGGGGTGGTGTAGCCGTTGGTGAAGCGTGTCCAGTTGCGGAGGTCGGTAGTCTTTGCGGCATCGATATGTGAGCCGAATACGTAGTAGGTGCTGCCGTCCTTAATGACAGAGGGGTCATGGACGGAAACACGGGTGTTGCCGGCAGCAATGGCAGAAGAGAGGGGGAGAGACGAGAGGGCAAGGATGCCGGCTGCTGCGGCTGCGAGGAATTTTGTCACTTTCATAATAAGTCCTCCTTTGCATAATTACATTATAAAAAAGCCGAAGGCGCAAGAAATGAGATTCCAAAGGGATTATATCCCTTTGACAGAGGGGGGAGCGAGAGGAGGAGCCGTCCTGACTCCCGTTATCTGCCGCCTTCGGCGTTTTATTTTTCTTATTATACCATATTCCTTTGGCTTAAACAAGCTGTTTTCCTGATCTTTTGTCCTGAATTGTTGATGTTTCGGCTCATATTATATCAGTCTCTTGTTATGTTCCTTACCCATTTGTACTTTACATAATGCCTGTAGACTGCCGGCAGCTTTACAAATTCATCCAGCGTCAGTATGAATGCCACTGCCAGTACCGGAAGCTTCAGTACGAATGCTCCGATAAGCCCCATAGGCACTACCACACACCATAGTGTTATCACATCACAGAACATTCCGAATCTCGTATCTCCTCCGGCGGGAAAAACTCCCGTGATGACTGTAGAATTCAGCGAGTTGCCTATTATGTAGTAGGCGGCCATATACATCATGTACCGCAGATAATGCTGAGCCCTGTCCTCCAGCGTTATCACGTTCAGCACCAGCGGTGTTACAGCCAGTATCACCAGCCCGGAGGCTGCGCCGATAGCTATGGAGAACCGCACAAAGCTTCCGCCGGCCTTTTTTGCCTTATCAAATTCGTTTCGCCCGAGCATTCCGCCAATGATAATACCTACACCGGAGGCTATTCCCCAGCAGAGGCTTGCGATGATGCTCCGGACTATGCCTGCGATAGAGTTCGCCGCCGTTGCATCTGAGCCAAGATGTCCCATTATGACCGAGTACATAGTCACTCCGCCGCCCCAGCCGAGCTGATTTATCAGCAGGGGGAGAGTGTACTTCCAGTAGTCACGGTGGAGGAGCCTGCTGCCGCCCCTGAACATGAGACGGACATCCAGTGCCGGACACTTCTTCTGGATGACTGCAATGATAACAAATAACGTCTCAAATATCCTTGCCAGCACTGTAGCAAGAGCAGCTCCGGCGATGCCCATTTCCGGGAACAGCCACCAGCCGAATATGAGACATCCGTTGAGGAGGATGTTCACTATCACGGCCAGCGAGCCGATAAGTGAGCTGAGCCGGGCTTTGCCGCAGACCTTCATCATGCCGAAATAGGACTGAGTGAAGCCGGTCAGCAGGTAGGATGGAGCTGCTGTCCGCAGATAATCTGCTCCTGCACTGATAAGGCGTGGGTCTGAGGTGAATATCCGCATGATCTGCTCCGGAAACAGGAACGCTCCCAGTGAGAAGACTGTGCCTGTGAGAAGGGAGTAGCGCATGGACACCGCCAGTACCTCCCCGGCAGACTTCTTGTCGCCCTTGCCCCAATACTGAGCAGCAAGTACGCCCTGCCCGAAAACGAATGCGGCAAAGAAAAGGAATGATACAAAGGCAGTCTGGCCTGCAAGGGATGAGGCAGCGAGGGAATCCTGGTCAAGGAAGCCCAGCATGAATGCGTCACTGGCAGTAACCAGCGAAGCCATAAGGTTCTGGAATGCGATAGGAAGAACTATCACAAAAAGGTCTTTATATAGTTTACGATCAGTTTTC
>JAAYBK010000247.1 GCA_012718885.1 Ruminococcus sp.
AATTACGTTTGAACGCCCTGAAGAAATCACGCACCATAAATGAATGTTTATCTATGAGATAGCTCCTGATGATCTTTGTCATTCCGGCGGTGGCCGGTCCGATAGTGACCATAAAGAACAGCGTCAGCAGTGCACAGAGTACGATTATGACAGTGTAGCTGTTAAAGAAGCTTATAACGGAAAGCGTAAGGAACAGAGGGACGAAGAAAACGAAATAGAGCAGATTCAATCCCATAAGCTGCCAGAATCTCCTGAACAGGATATCAAAGAACAGTTTTGCCCCCTTCTTTTTGGGAGCGTGTTTTGATATACCCGGACCGGAGCTCTCAAAGTCAAAAAATGCCAATTTAAACATCCTCCAGTATATTTCAGCTCAGTCTGACGAACAGCAGATTTGCCGCAGCGTCACAGGCTGATATCAACATTGCAATAAAAACAAGAACCAGATATTTTAAGATGTACAGCTTCAGAGCGGGAGACTTTTCATCAGAGCACTCATTGCCGTACCAGCAGGCGAGCGTGTATCCGGACGCTCTTATAAGTTCACGTACAGCCAGAATAAAGACTGCATACAAGCCAATTGCCTTGGGAAGAGCAAGTAACATAACCTTAGCTAAAGCCTTTGTACCGTATGAGCTATACAGTATCGCAGCAGCTGCTCCTGTGCCGAAGCCTTTATAAAAGAGGAGGAGCAGACCGAATGGTTGTCCCAGGGCAAAGAAGCCCAGAACGAATGTGATAAAAAGCAGTAATGCGTTCATCAGGAACCCCTTTATGGTATAGCCTGCCACAGGACATCCGTACACAGGTGCGGAATACTGGTGTATCATGGCCGAAGGGGAAGGCGACAGCCTTGCCTGATATACAGCTCCGGTGATTATTCCTGCTGCTATGACACAGGCAAGCAGGTAGATCAGTGTGCTTTTTTTACATGGGGAGGTATAGCTTATACGTCTCACATCGCATCATCCTTTCTTTTGTAAAGGATATGCGGAAGCTTGTACGATTAGAACGGACTTATTTTGAAAGCTCGTAGGCTCTGTTAGTGCAGCTCTCGCAGCACTTCTTTACGGTATCGGTGAGATTGCCTTCATAGAGCCTGTCAAGGCCGGCAAGAGTTGTACCGCCGGGAGATGATACCATTTTAATGAGCTCGTCAATGGAGTATCCCGAGTCGGTTATCATTTTTGCGGAACCGATAAGGCTCTGTGAGAAGAGCTCCTCAGCAGCCTCCTTGCTGATTCCGACTGAAGCGGCATAGTCTATGAAACCCTTTGCGAAGAGGTAGATGAAAGCCGGGCTGCTTCCGTTGATAGCGATGATCTCCTTCATCTTGTCCTTGGAGATAACAGCAGCCTTGCCGCAAAGTCTGAAAATGCCCAGAATGAGCTCGAACTCCTCATCAGTAACTCTCTCGTTTCTTGAAAGAGCAGAAGCGCCTTCGCCGAGAAGAAGGGGAGTATTCGGCATAACGAGAATGACCTTTGCTTCGGGAAGAGTTTTTCTTGCAACGAATTCATCAGTTATACCAGCAGCAATGGAGATGAAAACGGTCTCAGCAGTTGCAGCCGGAGCAGCGGCCTCAAGGACTCCTTCGATTATCTGAGGCTTAACAGCCAGGAATACATATTTACATTTAGAAACAAGATCTGCTTCACTTTCGCAGGGGGTAACTCCTGCCTCAGCGAGAGCATCGAGTTTTGTTTTATCCGGATCAAAAGCGAAAAGGTCGATCTTTTCAGAAGCAGAGCTTCCTGAGATGCCCTTCATAATAGCGCCGCCCATATTTCCGGCACCGATAAAGCCTATATTGATCTTACTCATAGAGATCACTCCTTTAAAATATTCACTTATTTATTATACTACATATTGTACAAAATTGCAAGTGATTTTTTGGTGAAAAGATGTTGCAGAAGGGGGATTGCTGCCCATTTTTTTAAAATGACGGCAATTTTTTGCGGCTTTCACAATTTTGTAACAGATAAATGTTGACTATTGTGCGATTTTGTGGTAAAATAATAGAAGCAAGTTTACGATTAATAATGATCGGAGGATCCAACTATGAAAAAAGATGCTTTTAAATACGTCTGGACTGATAAAAAACGTACTTTATTCGGACTGCCGCTTTCTTTCACACGCTATTATCTGACTGAGACAAAATTCGTTACAAGGACCGGTTTCCTCAGTGTAGATGAAGATGAGATAGATCTGTACAAGATCACTGATAAGAAGGTGCGCTTCCCATTCTTCCAGAGATTGTTCAAGTGTGGTTCGATCATAATATACAGTAA
>JAAYBK010000248.1 GCA_012718885.1 Ruminococcus sp.
TGCTGTTACAAGAATAATCAAGGTCAAGAAAGATATAGGTCTGTTTGACGATCCGTATCTTTCCAATATCAAGACTGTCAAGACGAATACCGGCACTATGGCATACAGGCAGGTGGCTGAAAAGCTGGTCGAAGAGAGCCTTGTGCTCCTTAAAAACGACAACGATGTTCTTCCGCTGAAAAAGGGCACAAAGGTATATCTTACAGGTCCTGCTGCAAACAATTGTCAGGTACAGTGCGGCGGCTGGACACTGGACTGGAACGGCTCAAATTCAAGAACCGTTTCCGGAGTAACTACTATCAAGGAAGGCTTTGAGCGCTACGCTGATACATACGGTATCGAGCTTATCACCGATCCTGAACAGGCTAAAAATGCGGATGTGGTAGTGCTTTGCGTTGGCGAGCAGGCATATGCCGAGTGGAACGGCGACACAGAGGATATGGAGCTCTGCGGACAGTTGGGACTCAGCGGAAATGCCGATGCTATCAGCGAAGCAAAGGCTCTCAACAAGCCTACAGTTACCTGCATCATCGCCGGCAGACAGGTCATACTTAACGATAAGGATTATGAGAACTGGGACAGCGTGGTCATGTGCTATCTCCCAGGCTCTGAGGGCAAGGGCGTTTCCGATGTACTCTGCGGCTGCTCCGATTTTTCAGGAAAGCTGCCAAGCCCATGGTACAGCTCTGTTGACCAGATAGGTACTGACAAGTGCTGGCTTGAAAGAGGCTACGGTCTGACCTACGGCGAGGACTTCAAGCCGCAGGAAGAGCCTGCCTTTATCCTTGATTATCCTACAGATGAATATGTGGAGGATCCGGCGGCTGATGGCACAAACTATACTCGCGGACTTTACAAGGACGGAGTTTATGTCAATGATTATGCAGACATAAAGCTGAATGTTCCCGGTAACTTAAAGTATTTCCCGGTTGATGCAGACGGAAAAGAAGCTTACATCGCAGAACTTACTGATGAGGCAGATATAAACCGTGAAAGCTCACAGATTTCTGACGCTCAGTTCGGAAGCGCAAAAGAAGCAATAGTTGTAATATTTATAAATACTAAAATAGGTTTCCCTGATTCTGATGATGTCACTGAAGAAGCGGTCATGGACTATTACAAAGAATGGGTTACCGGACAAATTGTTGATGACGGCAGCAAAGCAGACTGGATAAAACGTGAAAAAGTCAAGCTGGGAAGTGAAGATTTCTTAAGAGATGTAGTCTATTATGATTTTAATGGCGAAACTGCTTTCGATTGCTTCTATATGAAAAAGCTTGATGACGACCTCGTTTGCTGGGTATATGCTACTACAAGCGAACAAGGCAGAACTCCCGAATATTACGAATCACTGTTTGAGTGATATACAGGCACCAAAACAGATACACAACACAACCACACTAAATACCGGAACAGATCCCACTCTGTATCCGATTGAATAAAGGAGAATGAACATAAAACACAAATACTACTTTGCTTCCATAACAGCAGCATTGCTATTGCTTACAGGCTGCCAGCAGTCACAGAATTCCGGATCGAATTCGGATAGCAGCACACAGGCGGTAACAGGAACTCAAGCAACTGAATCGGAGACGGACAGCACCACAGAGCCACAGACGACTGAACCGGAGACGGACATTACAACAGAGGCTCAGACAACTGCACCGGCCGCTGCTCCTCTGTCTAATATTGTAAACTGCGATAAGATCAAGCTGCCGGATGATATCAGAAGCTTCGATAAAATAGAACGTACATCAGACGGATTCAGCGGCATTGCCTACTGCAATAAGGATAGCGGTAAAATTGATATGGCTTATCTGCATATAAGCGAGGATATGCAGACGGTAGAAAAATCTTTACTTACACCACCTGAAAAACAGGAAGACTACTCCCTTTTGTACCAATATTTTGCCCTCGAAGGATCAGATATATGGTCATTTGCCATTATGGAGAGCCACGGTGGTCTTAAACCCTATGACCCGCAAACGGACGGCGACTCTTACGACTGGGAAAAATGGAATGCAGCCAAACAGGAGCAATATATCCTCTGCCACTATGACAAAAACGGATCATTGCTCTCCACCATCCCTGTAAATGAACTTCAGGATTACCGAAACCCACAAAATGGTGAGTTTGGTAATGTCAAGAGTTTCGATTGTGTGGACGAAGCCCTGTATATGACGATATTTGACGACAGAGTATTACAGATCAACAAGGAAACAGCAGGTGTTACTTTAGTATCGGATCTGTGCAAGGATGACACCTACTACAA
>JAAYBK010000249.1 GCA_012718885.1 Ruminococcus sp.
CTCCTCGGAAAGCTCATCTGAGTTATGTACATACTCCTTCTGCTTCCTCTTTATCTTTGCCGAAAGAATCTTCATGATCCAACCTCTGAATTTATCAGGATCACGCAGTTTCTTTATCGCACAGAATGCGTCAAGGACCGTATCACTTACTGCGTCACTTGCGTCATGGGAATCCCTTAAACTGTAAAGTGCTATATGATACATATCTTTATATACGGTTGAGTAAAGTCTTGCAAAAGCTTCAGCGCTGCCCTGCTGGGCAAGTTTTACATCTGATGAATTGTCATTCATAGCGATCCCTCCTTTGAATCGATTCATAAATACAGTGTCGGAAAAAGGCAGGATTGTTGCAGAGAAAAAATAAAACCGGCAATATGCACAAACCATCATCCCTGACATTATGCATATTGCCGGCTGCTTATCACATTCCAGCAGGCCTTACGGCTTATCTGCCGCTCAGTCCTTGTTTGCTCTTCCGAGGAATGCTGCGCCGATGATACCGGCGTCATTTCCCAGCTTAGCAATAACTATCTCGCAGTTCTTAGGTGAATTGCGGGTATATACTTCCTTCTTAACAAGCTCCTTCATAGGCAGGAGAAGCGGATCGCCCTCATTGCATACACCTCCGCCGATACAGAGGATATCAGGCTGGAATATATTTATAGTATTTGTAATTCCTGCTGCAAGGTACTTTATGTACTTGTCAACAACATCCTTAGCGTACTTGTCTCCTGCTCTCATGCAGTCGAAGGATGTACGTGCAGTTACCTTGCCCTTTTCCTGAACCATGTCATTGAGCTTGCTCTCAGGGAACTGCTCCATAGCCTCCTTGGTCATACGGATAAGACCTGTAGCTGAGGAGTAAGCCTCGAAGCAGCCCTTTCTGCCGCATGAGCACTGTGCGCCGTCAACCTCGATAACGGTGTGTCCGATCTCAGCGCCTGCGAAATTAGAGCCGGAATAGATCTTGCCGTCAATGATTATTCCGCCGCCAACGCCTGTTCCGAGGGTGATACATACTGCATTTCTTGCACCCTTTGCAGCGCCTGCAACGAATTCGCCGTATGCAGCTGCATTAGCATCGTTCTCGATGAATACAGGCTTGTCGATAGTTTCCTGTATATACTTTACCATAGGTGTATCCTTGAAGCCAAGGTTGTTGGAATACTCTATTATTCCTGCCTCGCTGTTTGCGATACCGGGAGTTCCCACGCCTATCCACTCGATCTGGTCGATAGTAAGTCCGGCATTCTCAACGGCCTGAAGAGCCATTTTTGCCATGTCGTCAGCTATCTCCTTCTCAGGTCTGGGACAGTTTGTCTTTGTGCTTGCCTTTGCGATTATGTTGTATTCCTCATCAACTACGCCAGCAACGATATTTGTACCGCCGAGGTCTATACCTACATAATATTTCATTGTTTTTCCTCCTTAAACAACAGTATAAATTATACTGCATCTGCCTTTTATAATGAACGGATCCGTTCCTGCGGGAACGAATACGCTTGAGCCTTTTTTCACCGGCAGGCTTCCGCCCTGCCACTCAACAGTTCCCTCGCCGTCAATGACGAGGATATGAGAGAAGCTTCTGCTGCCTTCAAAGTCAGCTGCATCAGCCGTTCCGTTTATATCATATTTGGTTACTCTGAAATACTTACATTCAGCCAGGAGCTGCTTTACAGCTTCCCCTTTCCGAACTGCTTCTCCGGGAACATACAGTGCTTTCGGCTCTGTATCAGTCACCTCTATGGCCTTATCCACATGGAGCTCTCTCGGCTTCCCGTCTGCACCGACTCTTCCGTAATCATACACTCTGTAAGTCACATTGGAGCTCTGCTGTATCTCAGCAATGAGAATTCCCTTTCCTATAGCATGGAGCGTTCCGGGAGTAATGAAGAACACATCCCCCTTCTTTACAGGAACACAGTTCACATAGTCCATAAGAGTATTCTCTTCAACTGCCCTGCGGAACTCATCCTTTGTAAGCTTATCCCTGAAGCCGTAGACCAGATGCGCGTCCTCTTCAGCATCAATGACATACCACATCTCTGTCTTGCCATTGTCGTTTTCATGCACTCTTGCATAGCTGTCATCAGGATGTACCTGTACAGAGAGATCGTTCCTTGCATCAATTAGCTTCACCAGCACCGGGAACTCCTCCGGAGCTCCGCCGGCTTCGGGGTGCTCTTTCAGGAAAGACGCAAGCGTCATACCCTTGTATTCTCCGGAAGCTATAACGCTTTCGCCGTCAGGATGACAGGAAAGCTCCCAGCTCTCAGCAAGTCTGTCAAGATCGCTGATCTTTCCGAATTCTTCTCTGAGCCTTGTACCGCCCCATATATAATCCTTTATTGCGGGATCAAGTAAAAATGGTGTCATATCAAGCATTGCCTTTCTTTTTGCTGCCGAATTCTGTTAAGAATTCCTCTTTTGTTCCGTTGTAGACGTTGAGATCTATATATTTCTCATCGCCGTTATAGCCTTCCAGCTCGCCGCAGTCGCAGTACTGCCAGAATTTCCAGTCCATAAGGTCGGGTTCAAAATTCACGCTTCTTATCCACAGAGGATATTCTCCGAAATCCTCTTTAACATAGCGCATATATACAGGTATAGTCGTATAGATTATAGGCTTTGTGCCGTAATATCTTTCAAGCTC
>JAAYBK010000250.1 GCA_012718885.1 Ruminococcus sp.
AAGGTATGCTGCGAAGAATAACGAAAAATATCTTATGGTATGGCTCTGTATGAATGCTATAGAGAATTTCATATATCCAAATCTTATAAATCCTGATTATAATATTCTTTGTATGCTGCTCGTTATAACACATATCCACATTATCGATCAGCATATACCGGGAGTGATGAATAGATTATTATGGCAAAAGAAGCGAAAGAAAATAAGGCTAAAAAGAGGATAGAGTATATCGATATCGCTAAAGGCATAGCTATAATACTCGTTATAATAGGACATACTGTTCCTGACGGAAGTTTTCTGAAGGATTATATATATGGCTTCCATATGCCGCTGTTCTTTTTGGTGAGCGGATATTTCTTCAAGGAGCGTCCTGTGAAGGAATATGTCCGCAAGCAGGGCGTAAGGCTGATGGTGCCATACGCTGTAACTGCTGTCGGAATCATTGCACTCAGTGCCGGAAAGAAGGTACTGCGGCGAAACTGGCCTGAGGCGACACGTCTTTTTAAGGTGCAGTCACTGGCGGCGGTTTACGGAAGCGGAATGGATATGCCGCTGTATCGTGGAAGCAGCACCATAATCCCTGATATAGGTGCTATATGGTTCCTGCCGGCAATATTCTTCGGACTGCTGATACTGAATCTATCATTGAAATGCCGCCATTCATGGGTGGTAGTGCTTATATCCGCTGCTGCCGGTATGATATCCGTCCACTTCGTATGGCTGCCGATGAGTATACAGCCAGGTATGGTAGCCGTAGTTTTCCTGTACACAGGCTATCTCAGCAGAAAGTACCAGCTTATTGAAAAAGTGAGCAGGGTATGGATAGTACTTGTATCAGTGCCGCTGACGTTTGTCGGACCGTATATATGCGGATGTACTATATTAGCTTCAAACAGCTACAGATACGGCCCGGTGAATCTGCTGTTTGCTTTTCCTGGTATGCTGGTCATATTGTATTTTTCCAAGGTGATAGAGGTACATTCCCCCAAGCTGAACGGCTGTTTCAGATTCTTCGGTGCGGACACACTCATAATACTTTGTACCCACTGTCTGGAAATGAAAGGCCTTACCCTGTGGCGTGTAAGAGATAACCTTGCAGCCAGATATGCTGCATATGCGGCAGCTGTGTATTTAGCTTTTATTATTATCAGAGTTGTCGGAGCGGCCATAGCTGTGTTTATCAAGCGCAGGATAAAGCTGCTGCAAAAAATATTCTGATGACAATTATGAGAAATACTGATGACTGATCAGGAGGATCAAATGGTAAAAGCAGACCCTAAAAAGCCGAAATCCATAAAACTGAATTTCATAATGAACACGATACTCACAATGTCGTCGTTCATTTTCCCGCTGATAACTTTCCCATATGTTTCACGAGTCCTCGGACCTGCTGGAACAGGAAAGGTACAGTTCGCTCTTTCATTCATATCATACTTCACGCTGGTGGCTCACCTGGGCATACCCACTTATGGCATAAGAGCCTGCGCCAGTGTAAGAGATGACAGGAAGAAACTGTCAAAGACGGTCCACGAGCTCCTCATCATAAACCTGATAATGAGCCTGCTGTCATACATAGCCTTCTTCATAATCATATTCACAGTGCCCAAGCTCCAGGATGACAGGCTTCTGTACATCATAGTAAGCTTCAATATCCTCCTTACCTCAATAGGTATGGAGTGGCTGTACAAGGCACTGGAGCAGTATACCTACATCACCATAAGATCCATAATCTTCAAATTTATTGCGCTCATTGCAATGTTTGCGCTGATAAAGGAGAAGAACGACTATGTGATCTACGGCGGAATATCCATATTTGCCGGCGTTGCATCGAATATATTCAACTTTATCCACGTCCACAAGTTCGTTGACCTGAAGCCAATGAAGGGCTACAATATCAAGCGGCATCTCAATGCTGTCGGAATATTCTTTGCAATGTCCTGTGCAACTACAATATATACCCACCTTGACACCGTTATGCTTAAATTCTGTGATGTAACTACAGATACGGATGTTGGATATTACGGTGCGGCAACGAAGATAAAAACTATCCTTGTCAGCGTTGTAACATCTCTTGGAACAGTGCTCCTGCCGAGAGTTTCATATTATGTCAAGAACGGCCAGACCGAGGAGTTCAGGAGGATAAGCAAGAAGGCTCTCAACTTCGTAATACTTCTTGCATCACCGCTTACAATATACTTTATAATGTATGCCAGCCAGGGCATACGTTTCCTTTCAGGTGAAGGCTACAGCGGCGCTATTGTGCCAATGCAGATAATTATGCCTACGCTTCTTCTTATCGGCCTGAGCAATATACTGGGAATACAGATACTTGTTCCCCTTGGCAAGGAGAAGATAGTGCTGTATTCTGAGATCGCAGGAGCCGTTGTGAACATGATACTCAACGCCATACTGATCCCGGTGATGAAGTCATCCGGCGCTGCTATAGGAACACTTGTAGCTGAGTTTGTAGTTCTCCTTGTGCAGTACATCTACATCAGGAAGGATGTCATCGATGCCATAAGGAAGATCAGTTTCGGCAAGATCATTGTTGCGCTTATCCTTGCAGCGGCAGCTTCATTCTGGGTTCCGCTGGCATTCAGTTCATTGGGAATGAGCACCATGATGAGGACATTCATAGTCCTTGCAGTATCCGGCAGCCTGTTCTTCGGAGTGTACGGAGTATTCCTGCTCCTGAGCAGGGAAGAGTTGACAAATGAGCTGTTCTGGCAGATACTGAGAAAAAAGAAAGGGAGTAAAAAATGATGTATGATTATCTGATAGTCGGCGCTGGACTTTACGGCGCAGTATTCGCACAGCAGGCCAAAAAAGCCGGCAAGAGCGTTCTTGTTATAGATAAGCGCCCTAATATTGCCGGAAATGTATATACAGAAGAGGTTGAGGGCATAAACGTACACAAGTACGGCGCTCATATCTTCCATACCAACAACAAGAAGGTCTGGGACTACATCACAAAATTTGCGGAGTTCAACCGCTTCACAAATAGTCCTGTTGCCAATTACAAGGGTGAGCTGTATTCGCTTCCGTTCAATATGTATACATTCAATAAGATGTGGGGAGTGGTTACTCCTGAGGAGGCAGCTGCAAAGATCGAGGAGCAGCGCAAGGAGATCACCGGTGAGCCGAAGAATCTTGAGGAGCAGGCCATATCACTGGTGGGACGTGACATATACGAGAAGCTTATCAAGGGTTACACTGAAAAGCAGTGGGGCCGTGACTGCAAGGAGCTTCCGGCATTCATTATAAAGAGACTGCCGGTGCGTCTTACATTCGACAACAACTACTTCAACGCTCTTTATCAGGGAATACCTGTGGGCGGATATACACAGATGGTAGCAAATATGCTTGAAGGCATAGAGGTGCGCCTTGATACCGATTATTTCGCAGACAAGGCCGGCTTCGACGCAATGGCTGAGAAGGTGGTATATACCGGACCTATCGATGCTTACTTCAATTTCAGCCTTGGCACTCTTGAGTACCGCTCTGTAAGATTTGAGAACGAGCTGCTGGACAAGCCTAACTTCCAGGGCAATGCTGCTGTGAACTATACCGACAGGGAAACTCCATGGACACGTA
The DNA here is from genome assembly GCA_012718885.1 of Ruminococcus sp. Classification (GTDB taxonomy): domain Bacteria; phylum Bacillota; class Clostridia; order Oscillospirales; family Ruminococcaceae; genus Ruminococcus. The sequence continues at coordinate 3,595 of JAAYBK010000250.1, forward strand.
TAATCGAGCATAAGTGGTTTGAATTCGGCAAGGATAAGAACGGCAATGACCTGCCGAAGACCGTTATCAGCCGTGAGTATTCCTCCGAGTGGAAGCCCGGAGATGAGCCTTATTATCCCGTAAACGACGAGAAAAACGGCGCTCTTTATGCTGAGTATAAGAAGCTTGCTGAGAAGGAGAAGAATATCATCTTCGGCGGACGCCTTGGCGAGTATAAGTACTACGATATGGACGCAGTTATCGCTGCCGCACTTGATAAGGCTGAAGAAGAATTGTAAAAAATCGTCATAAGCGAGTGGCTTTTACGGGTGGCTATACGTTAGATATTGAGGGAGACCCTTTTGAAAAAGGGTTCCTCTGACGGCGGCGGTCCCCTCTGTCACTGCGTGACATCTCCCCGCACCGCGGGGAGTCACCCTCAAAC
>JAAYBK010000251.1 GCA_012718885.1 Ruminococcus sp.
TAGTCAGCGGCGTTTTCAGCTCGTGGGAAGCGTCTGCGATGAACTGCTTCTGCTCGTTCCAGGTCTTTTCAACAGGCTTTGTCACCCATTTTGACAGCAGAAGACTTATGAGGAAGAAAACTGCGTAGCCGATAAGACCTATTATGACCGAGTTGCGGATAAGGCCGTTTATCATCGCCTTCTCACTTGAGATATCCGCAAAAACGATAGTTTTTATCCGGCCGTTATCTTCCTTCATATATCTCAGGTCATATTCAGACAGCACACCTGTTTCTTTCGATCTTTCGTTCACAGCATCCACCAGATCACGGAGCAGTTCTTTATCAGTAAGGTCAAAATAATCTCCGCCGAAAGCAGTTATTTCGCCGTCCTCGGCAATTTGCACCGTAAAGAACGGCAGCCGTATATTATCAGGCATTTTGTCCGGCTTATGCATTGGTGCTGACATCATGGGACGGAACGCCATCCCCCTCATCATCTGTATGCTCTCACGCTCCATATTCTGCTTTGTAAGGTGCAGTACGAGCCCGAATATCATAATGAACAAAACAGTGACAATGCTCATTATCACCGCAATGAATTTTATCCTGAGCCGTTTCAGCATGATCCGTCACTCTCCAGATGATAGCCAAGCCGCCTGACCGCTTCTATGCGTACATCAGAACCGATGCTTGCCAGTTTTTTTCTCAGGAACCCTACATACACTTCCACATGGTTCTCCACAGCGTTGGAGTCATAGCCCCACACCTTTGTGAGCAGCGTTTCCTTTGAGATATGATTAGTTCCCGAGGTCATGAGCATACGCATGACCTCAAATTCCCTTGCGGACAGCCTGACGCTGTTTTCGCCGCAGATAAGAGAAGCTGATTCAAGATCAAGCCTTGTATTGCCGAAAGAAAGCTCGTTGACCTGCGAGCCCTGCCTACGGAGAAGCGCATTCACACAGGCAAGAAGTTCTCTTGCGTCAAATGGCTTTGTGAGGTAATAGTCAGCACCAGCATCAAGCCCCTGAACCTTATCCTCCACATCTGACCTTGCAGTCAGCATAAGAATGGGAGTTGTATTACGCTTTTCCCGGACAGCCTTTGCCACCTGATAACCATTCTTCTTGGGCAGCATGATATCAAGAATTATAAGGTCGTAGATATTCAGCATAGCGTACTGCTCACCGCTTTCGCCGTCGTATACAGCATCCGTCTCAAAGCCCTTTGACCGGAGCATGAGCTTCAGCGAATCAGCCAGCACCTTTTCATCCTCTACAATAAGTATTTTCAAGCCGGCCCCCCCTTATATTATTTCTTATATTATAATACATCTTTTGGCTGAATACAAGCTGAAAACAGAAGCTTTCCCCGTTATTTCACATAATTTTCACTTTGGTTTTACAGCCCACACACCCTTTTTCAGTTTCAATTCAGCATTCACAGGTATAATTGAAACATAGGATGCAGCGCACGCAGACAGCTTGTCTGTGTGTGTACCTATGCCAAAGAAAAGAGGTGAAACCATGGATATCAGACATGAGATAAAGCACGAGATAAACTACTCCGACATGATAACTATCCGCCATAGACTCAGCGCAATTGCCTATCACGATCCCCATGCCATAGACGGAAAATACTTGATCCGCAGTCTTTACTTCGATAACCTTGCAGATAAAGCCCTCATGGAAAAGATAAACGGACTTAGCCGCCGTGAGAAATTCCGTATCAGATACTACAACGGCGACACCTCGGTCATCCATCTTGAAAAGAAAAGCAAGATAGACCACCTGGGAAACAAGAAGAGCGCACCGCTGACTGCAAAGCAGGCTCAGAGCATCGTTGACGGCGATACCGAATGGATGATAGAGTCGGAATACACTCTTGTACGTGAGCTTTACTCCAAAATGAAAACAGAGGGTATCGCTCCGAAAACCATCGTTGACTACACAAGAGAGCCTTTCATATATCCCGCAGGAAATGTTCGTGTGACGCTTGATTACAATGTACGGAGCGGTATGCGCTGTACAGATTTTCTTGATCCCGACTGCGTGACTGTTCCTGTTTCGGATGCGATAATACTTGAAGTCAAGTGGGACGCATTTCTGCCCGATATTATAAGAGACGCAGTGGCACTCTCAGACAGGCGTGAGGGCGCTTTCTCAAAATATGCAGCCTGCCGTATCTACGGATAAAAAAGGAGAATTTAAAATGAGCTTTAACGATGTATTCAAATCAAATTTTATTGACAACGTAACAAGCGTGAGCCTGCTTGACATGGCTATTGCTCTTGTACTCGCCTTCGGCCTTGGAATGTTTATCTTCCTCGTTTACAAAAAGACCTACTCCGGAGTAATGTACTCCGCCAGCTTCGGCACAACTCTTGTTGCGCTGACAATGATAACAACAGTAGTAATTCTTGCCGTTACCAGCAATGTGGTACTTTCACTCGGTATGGTCGGTGCGCTTTCAATCGTCCGTTTCCGTACAGCTATCAAGGAACCGCTGGATATTGCATTCCTGTTCTGGTCTATCGCAGTAGGTATCGTGCTTGCAGCCGGAATGATCCCTCTCGCAGTATTCGGCAGCATTATCATCGGTATCATCCTGCTTGTATTCGTGAACCGCAAGGCCTGCAAGAATCCATATATCGTTGTTATCCGCTGTGACGGCCACGACAGCGAAACTAAGGCAAAGGCCTTCCTCGACACAAAGGCTGAGAGATGTGTCATCAAGAGCAAGACTGCTCAGAAAGGCTCAGTTGAGCTGAATATGGAGATACGCCTCAAGGACGACAATACTGATTTCGTCAACGCTCTTGCAGATATGGAGGGCGTGAACAGTGCTGTTCTTGTAAGCTATAACGGCGACTATATGGGATAAGGGTGTAATTGAATGTCAGCACATAAAAGCATAGATAAAATATGCATAATCATTACTGTGATAACGCTTATCATCACATTCATATTCTGCAACGTTCAGTTACTCGGCATTGAGAAGGGCGCTCACGCCATGGGCTATGAAAACAGGCTCTTCGACCGCTCAAAAGTGCATACTATCGACATAGTGATGAACGACTGGGACGGCTTCATAGACAAATGTGAGAGCGAAGAATATTCAGCCTGCAATTTAGTAATAGACGGCGAAGCCGTGAAGAATGCAGGCATAAGAGCCAAGGGCAACACCTCCCTCAGCTCTGTAAAGAATATGGACAGTGACCGCTACAGCTTCAAGATAGAGTTTGACCAGTATGAAAACGGCAAGACCTATCACGGACTTGACAAGCTCTGCCTGAACAATATCATTCAGGACAATACATATATGAAAGACTACCTTGCGTACACGATGATGTATGATTTCGGCGTGGACGCTCCACTTTGCAGCTATGCCTACATCACAGTCAACGGCGAGGACTGGGGACTGTATCTTGCAGTAGAGGCTATCGAGGATTCATTCCTTGAAAGAAACTACGGCAGCAATTACGGCGACCTCTACAAGCCTGATGCTATGGGCTTCGGCGGCGGCAGAGGAAACGGCAAGGATTTCAGTATGGGGGATTTTATGAATAAAGAGAGCGGAGATACAGAAAGCTCTGACAGCGATAACAGCTTCTCTCCCCCTGACTTTGGCGGCGGGATGCCTGACTTCGGCGGAGATATGCCGCAGTTTGACCCTGAGAATATGCCCGAAGATTTCGGTGACTTTGATCCTTCAGAGATGTTCGGAGATGGCGAAATGCCCGACTTCGGCGGCGGCAAGGGCGGCTTCGGTATGGGGAGCGATGATGTTAAGCTGAAATATACCGATGACGACACCGACAGCTATTCCAATATCTTCAACAACGCAAAGACAACTGTTACAAAGGCTGACCAGAAGAGGCTTATCCGTTCACTGAAAGCCCTGCTGGAGCAGTCTGACCTTGAAAACACTGTCGATACTGAGGAGGTCATCCGCTATTTCGTAGTCCATGATTTCCTTGTGAACGGCGACAGCTACACAGGTCAGATGATACACAACTACTACCTCTATGAGGAAGACGGACAGCTCTCAATGATACCCTGGGACTACAATCTTGCTTACGGTTCATTTATGGGCGGCAACGCTTCATCCTCCGTTAATTCGCCTATCGATACACCTGTATCAAACGGCATGAGTGACCGCCCGATGATAGCGTGGATATTCGACGATGAGGAGTACACAGAGCAGTACCACCAGCTTTTCAGCGAGTTTATCGACAGTGTTGACTTTGAGGAGCTTGTAGCTGATACCGCAGAGCTTATCGATGAATATGTTGAGAAGGATCCGACTAAATTCTGTACCTATGATGAATTCAGGACAGGCGTTGAAGCCATCAGCAGATTCTGTACCCTTCGTGCCGA
>JAAYBK010000252.1 GCA_012718885.1 Ruminococcus sp.
ATATCCGCAAGCTCAAGATAATCAGCTCCGTATTCAGAAATATAATCCTTTCTGCCCTGGAGGTCGTCTCCAAGAAGCATTTCAAATACCTCTGCCGATTCAGTAATATCATCAGCTGTTACCTTTATAAGCCGGCGTGTGTCAGGATTCATTGTGGTAAGGCTCATCATGTCAGGCTCGTTTTCACCCAGACCTTTTGAGCGCTGGATAGTATGCTTCTTATCGCCGATCTGATCAAGTATCCTCTGCTTTTCCTGCTCTGTGTAGGCGAAATATGTCTTCTCCTTTGTGTTTATCTCAAACAGAGGAGATTCAGCGATATAGACATATCCCTTTTCAATAAGCGTTGGAGTGAGCCTGTATAGCATAGTAAGTATCAGTGTACGGATCTGGAATCCGTCAACATCCGCATCAGTACAGATAACGATCTTGCTCCAGCGGAAATTATCCAGGTTGAAGGTGGAAAGCTCCTTATTAGCCTTGGAAGTGACCTCAACTCCACAGCCGAGAACCTTGATGAGATCGGTGATTATCTCACTCTTGAATATCTTAGCGTACTCAGCTTTTAGGCAGTTGAGTATTTTTCCTCTTACAGGAATAACTGCCTGAAATTCGGCATTTCGTGCAAGCTTTACGGAACCGAGGGCTGAATCGCCCTCCACGATATAGATCTCACGCCTTGTAACGTCCTTTGTACGGCAGTCAACAAACTTGTCCACCATATTTGAAAGATCTATGGTGCCTGTAAGCTTTTTCTTTACATTCAGCCTTACCTTTTCAGCATTCTCTCTGCTTCGCTTGTTTATGAGTACCTGTTCGGATATCTTTTGCGCTTCATCCGGATTTTCAATAAAATACACTTCAAGCTGATGACGAAGGAATTCAGTCATAGCTTCCCTGATGAATTTATTTGTTATAGCTTTTTTTGTCTGATTCTCATAGGAGGTCTGCGTCGAGAAGGATGATGAAACGAGTACGAGGCACTCCTCAACATCACCATATGTTATCTTTCCTTCATTTTTCTGATAGCCGTTGACAGATTTGATGTATGCATCGATCTGTGCTGCAAAGGCTCTTTTAACTGCGTCTTCCGGTGAACCGCCATGCTCAAGGAAGCTGGAATTGTGATAATATTCGGTAAGCTTCACACGGTTGGAAAATGTGAGAGCTACATCCAGTTTTACCTTATATTCAGGCTTATCGTCACGGTCACGGCCTTTTTTCTCCGCAGTCCAGTGCTGTATAGAGGTCATTGCATTGCTGCCGACAAGCTCTGTAACATAATCTGTAATACCGTTTTCATATATAAATTCCTGCTCGTTAAAGCCTCCGGCTTCATTTTCAGATCGGAATACAAATAGCAGATTGGGGTTTACAACAGCCTGACGTTTGAGAATATCGCAGAAAAACTCATCAGATACATTTATATCAGTAAAAACTTCAAGGTCAGGTCTCCAGCGTGTCCTTGTACCGGTCTGTTTTTTCTTGCAGGGCTCTTTCTTAAGACCGCCAACATTCTCACCCTTTTCAAAATGGAGCTGATACTTGTATCCGTCACGGATAACTTCAACGTCCATGAACTCCGAGGAGAACTGGGTGGCACAAAGGCCAAGGCCGTTCAGTCCGAGAGAGTATTCATATGAATCGGCGGTGTCATCGTATTTACCACCTGCATACAGCTCACAATACACCAATTCCCAGTTGTAACGCTGCTCGCTGTTATTGAAGTCGACGGGACAGCCTCTTCCGAAATCCTCAACTTCTATATCATTGTTCCTGTAATGAGTGATAACTATCTTGCTGCCATATCCTTCACGGGCTTCATCGATAGAGTTGGAGATGACTTCAAATATAGAATGCTCGCAGCCATCGAGTCCGTCTGAACCAAATATTACCGCAGGGCGTTTTCTGACCTTGTCAGGTCCCTTGAGCATGGTTATGCTTTCATTGCCGTACTCTTGTTTTTTTGCCATTGAAACTCTGCCTCTCTGTTTATATTTTGATACACATATGTTAATTTTACCACATATTCCACATTTTTTCAAGTCTTATTTTTCATATTTTTTTGCTAACCATTTTTTGCGAAAGGTCTTTACAAGTTCGTCGAATTATGGTATATTTATTAGTAAGACCTAATATTCATTATTATACGACTTAGCAAAGGGTGGTGGCTTATGATGCAGTTGGTATTATGTTCGTTAATGGGGTACTTCTTCGGTAATATAAATGCGGCTTACATCATTTCCAAGCTGCGTGGCTTTGACATAAGAGAGCGCGGATCAGGTAATGCCGGAGCTTCCAATGTCACTATGGTAATGGGGAAAAAAGCAGGCCTTGCTACGGCGCTTTTCGATATTTTCAAAGCAGTCTTCGCTTCCTTGCTTGCTGCTTATTTGTTCCCGAAGCTCAGATTTGCAAAGATACTCTGCGGATCGGCCTGCATAATCGGACACATTTTTCCGGTACTTATGAATTTCCACGGTGGGAAAGGTCTCGCCTGCCTCGCAGGAATGATAATCTCCTTCGACCCACAGCTCTTCCTGCTCCTTCTCATATTTGAAATGATCCTTGGATTAAGCCTTGATTACATATGCGTCGTTCCGATAACCGGCTCGCTGATTTTCACAAGTATTTATGCTTTGTGGACAGGTGATCCCGCCGGAACTATTATACTGGCCGTTACGTCAATGATAATACTATACAAGCATATAGAGAATCTGCACAGAATACAGGATGGCACTGAAGCTCACATCAGCTTCCTTTGGAAAAAAGATAAGGAGATCGAACGCATAAAAGAGCATGAGCATTGACTATTAAGCTCCCCAAAACGGGGAGCTTTTATGTTATAGCTGCACAAAGTCCGGTGCTTATATTTGTCAATGTTGACAAGTGTTTCTTTCTGTAATATAATATAAATATCAGCTGTTTGATCAATACGCCGCTTTGGGCGGCAGATCGGAGAGATATTATGCATTCTACTTCTTCGGACCTGACTGAAGGTCCGCTGTTGCGAAAAATAATTCTATATACTATCCCGATCTTACTTACAGGTATTCTCCAGCTCCTTTTCAATGCTGCAGATCTTGTAGTTGTCGGACGATTCTGCGGAAGTATATCCGTGGCTGCTGTAGGTGCTACCGGTGCAATAATCAACCTGCTTGTAAATCTGTTCATCGGTCTGTCCGTAGGTGCAGGCGTTACTGTTGCTCACGGACTTGGTGCAGGAAGATATGAGGATGTCCGCAGGACTGTTCACACCGCTATCCCAACAGCTCTTGTCAGCGGGATTTTTCTTACAATAGTCGGTGTTCTGGGCGCAAGAACATTTCTTTCACTTATGGGCACTCCGGATAATGTTATAGGACTTTCGTCAACATATATGCAGATATATTTCTGCGGCATAACGGCAAGTATGATATACAATTTCGGTTCATCTATCCTCAGAGCAGCCGGCGATACCAAAAGTCCTCTTTATTTCCTTACTATTGCCGGTTTTTTCAATGTTATACTGAATCTTGTTTTTGTAATTGTACTGAAAATGAATGTGGCCGGAGTAGCTCTTGCGACCACTATTTCACAATTCCTATCTGCATTTCTTGTTCTTCGTGCGCTTATGAAGCGGGATGACGCTTGCAGGCTCGAACTGCATAAACTGCATTTTTATCCGAGACAGCTTAAAAGAATATTGCAGATAGGCTTCCCGGCAGGCGTTCAGGGGTCTCTTTTTTCAATTTCCAATGTTATAATACAGTCATCAGTCAATTCCTTTGGCGAGGTCGTAATGTCGGGAAATGCGGCTGCCGGTAATATCGAAAGCTTTGTATACATATCCATGAACGCATACAGTCAGACCTCCATTAATTTTACTGGGCAGAATCACGGTGCAGGAAGGCCTGACAGGATACGAAGGATAATGTTCATCTGTCTCGTTTCTGTTTTCATTACAGGCTTTACTCTTGGCTCGGCAGTCCGTTTGGCCGGAAGACCGCTGCTCTCCTTTTATATCCCAGGTGATGAAGAAGCGATCTCTGTCGGATTGAGGAGAATGACCTGTATCTGTCTCCCCTATTTTCTCTGTGGACTCATGGATGTTACTACAGGGCTTATCCGTGGTCTTGGACGTTCGATGCTCCCTATGATAATCACTATCGCCGGCGTCTGCGGTATGAGGATATTATGGATATTTACCGTTTTCAGGATACCCAAATATCATAATCTTGAATGTCTTTATCTTTCATATACCATATCGTGGTCGCTGACATTCCTGACTGAGCTTGTCGTTTTTATTGTCCTTTTAAAGAAAATGAAAGCAAAACCATCTGAATAATCTGCAACAAGGCTGTCTATTGACAGCCTTTCACATTTTATACCTCATTTGCATAAGATATGTCAAGTGAGGTGTTTTTATGGACAGAGCTGTTATTATTTCCGCTGCGATCATGCTTGCTATTACAGGCACAGAGATTTTCTGTTTATTCATATGCTCAAAATGCAAAAGGAAGAATTATCCTGTAGCTGCGGTGATACCGATCATTTCATCAGATGATGAGCTTGCTGAAAGGCTGGCGCACATATTGTGCCTTACAGAACGAGGAGCTTCCCCCATAGAGCATATAATCCTCTTTAACATAAACGGAAGCGAAGACCAGATCCGCTATTGCAGGATGTTCTGTCAGAGCTGTAATATAGCAGAGCTTGTGACGGATAACGGAATCACAAAAAAATTGTCAGAAATGTTTGCATTTTAGGCGAAAACATAGTATAATATATATTGAATGTTTTTTCAGGAGGTGCAGACGTTGAACGATAGACCACTTCATATTGAAGGTACAGTCGAAAATATCCTTTATAAGAATGAGGAAAACGGATATGCCGTAGTGGATCTTGACGCTGGCGGAGAGCTTATAACTGCTGTCGGCGACCTAGGAGACGTTGAAGAAGGCGAAGGCCTTATCCTCGAAGGCGAATATACTGCCCATAAAAAATTCGGAACACAGTTCAGGGCAGTGTACTGTGAGAGGAAGCTTCCTGATACTGTTGTGAATATCGAAAAATATCTTGCTTCCGGTGCCATAAAAGGAATAGGTCCCGGACTGGCAAAAAAAATAGTTTCTGTTTTCGGCGAGACAACTCTTGATGTTATTGAGAATGATCCCCACCGCCTCTGCGAAATAAAAGGCATCTCCTCTTCAAAATGTGAAGAGATCGCTGCGGAAGCAAAGAAAATATTCTCGCTAAGATGTATCATGTCGTTTTTGTCTCAGTATGACATAAAATCGCAGTACGCAATGAATACCTACAAGAAATTCGGCGGTGACGCTATGGAGCTTCTTAAAGTTAATCCATATCTTCTTTGCGGCGATGATATAGAACTTGAATTTGAGAAGGCTGATTCGATCGCCTTTGATATGCATTTTGAACGGAATTCTGATAAGCGCATCATTGCCGGCATACAATACATACTCAAAGTCAATGCCTCTGCCGGACACAGCTGCCTTCCTCTTGTGATACTTTGCGATAAAGCCCAGAGTTTCCTCGGCGTATCAGAATCGGACTTTTATTCGGCATATAACTATGCTCTTGACGAGCACGAGCTTTTTGAATACTGGAAAGTGCGCCGTGAGTATGTTTATCTGCCTGATTACTTCTATGCCGAGCAGTTTATAGCAGATCGCATAAATATCCTCCATAACTTCTCCTCTCCTGAAGATTTCAACTATGATGCTCTCATAGATATTGAAGAAGAAGAACACGCTATCAAATACGAGGAGCTTCAGCGTCAGGCTATAACCTCTGCTGTATCAAGAGGACTGATGATACTGACAGGTGGCCCCGGTACAGGAAAAACGACAACTCTGAATGCGATAATCTCTATTTTTGAAAAGAAAGGACTGCGCGTCCTTCTTGCTGCACCTACCGGAAGAGCTGCCAAGCGTATGTCAGATCTCACAGGCTATGAAGCAAAAACCATACATCGTCTGCTTGAGGTCGTATATGACTCCGGCGGAAGAACAACATTCGCTCATAACGAAAACAATCCCCTTGATTGTGATGTGCTTGTTGTCGATGAGATGTCAATGGTGGATGTTATACTTTTTGAAAAACTCCTTCGTGCTGTCAGACTTGGCTGCAAACTCATAATGGTCGGCGACAGCGATCAGCTTCCCTCTGTGGGAGCAGGAAATCTGCTCTCAGACCTTATCGACAGCGGGAGGGTAACCGTCATAGCCCTCAAGGAGATCTTTCGTCAGGCACAAAAAAGCTGCATTGTCACTAATGCACATAAGATCGTCTCCGGCGAATATCCGGATCTTACACGTAAGGACAACGATTTCTTCTTTTTCAAGAGAAGCGATCCGCTCATGGCTGCGGCACTTGTTTCTGATCTTTCACAGAAAAGACTGCCTGCAGCATATGATCTTGACCCTATAAATGATATACAAATCCTCTGCCCTTCAAGAAAAGGCGTCCTCGGTACTGTTGAGCTAAACCGGCTCCTGCAGGAAAAACTTAACCCATCTTCGACGGACAAGCAGGAGCACAAGGGATATCTTTACGTTTTTCGTGATGGGGACAAGGTCATGCAGACACGGAATAATTACGATATCGTCTGGCGAAAAGGCGAAGAACAAGGGACAGGCATCTATAACGGGGATATCGGCCGTATACTATCAGTGAATAATACGGATCGATTTGCCACAATAGATTTCGATGGAAAAATAGCTGTATATACTTTCGATCTCCTCACTCAGCTTGAGCTCGCATATGCAGTAACCGTTCATAAGAGCCAGGGATGTGAATTTGAGGTGGTTATTATGCCGGTTATGAGCGGATTCAACAGGCTTGCCTATCGCAGTCTGCTGTATACTGCGGTCACAAGGGCAAAAAAAATGCTGATAATCATTGGGCAAGAGGAAGAGATCCATAAAATGGTGGACAATAACCGCAGCGCAAGACGATATTCCTGTCTGAAGGCAATGCTCTGCGAACCACGGTCGGATATCGACAATTCTGGTCCGTCCTCATTCCCTTTTGCTGAAAACGATAACGATACAGATACAGAAAGAAAGGATTTTGAAAATGGCTAATACAGATATTGGTATCGATTTAGGTACCTCAAATATTGTAATGACTATGGGCAATAAGGGAGTTGTTCTCAGCGAGCCTTCTGTCATTGCATATAATACACGTACAGAACGTGTGCTTGCCGTCGGAAAGGAAGCATATGAGATGATAGGCAGGAATCCGGATTATATCGCAGTTGAAAGGCCTATAAGCTCCGGCGTTATATCCGATGATGACCTTGCCCACAGTATGATAAGAGAATTTATTCTTAAAGTTACAGGACATCAGCTTCTCAAGCCACGCATAATAATATGCGTTCCCTCTTTTATTACCGATATCGAGAGCCGTGCGGTTGTTGATGCTGCTAAAAGTGCAGGTTCACGCCAGGTCTATCTTATCCAGGAGCCGATCGCTGCCATGATCGGTGCAGGCGTCAATATCACTAAAGCCAAAGGTCATCTTATCGTTGATATCGGCGGCGGCACCACTGATGTTGCTATTGTTTCGATGAACGGCGTAGTTACCTCTCATACGATCAAAACTGCCGGTAATTCAATTGACCGTTCAATTATAAAATATATGCAGAACAAGTACAAGCTCCTTATTGGCGAGCGAACTGCTGAAAAAATCAAAATGGAGCTGTGCAATCTATATGATCCAAGCGATGAGCGTACGTATATGGTAAAGGGCCGCAGCTTGCTGAAGGGACTGCCTGCACAGGTACTTCTCAGTGAGACAGAGCTTTTTGAAGCTATCGAGGATGATACATTCGCTATCATGGAAGCTGTAAGAAAAGTCCTTGAGGACGCTCCGCCTGAGCTTGTAGGCGACATTTACGACAACGGCCTGCTAATGACAGGCGGCGGAGCTCTTCTCGGAGGACTCCCTCAGCTTATCAAGCGTACCCTTGGTATAAACTGCAATATCGCCAAGGATTCCATAAACTGCGTTGCTAAGGGCACGGGAATGGCATTTGGTAAAATGACTACCCTGCTCGACGGCTTTGAGACTGCTACAGTATATAAGTACAGGTGATATCATGACCTTTATAACACGAGAAGAGCTATTAAGATCACGTATTATCCAGGAGAATATCATAAGGAAAATGAGCAGGGCGATCTTGACTGTTTCGCTGACGATATTCATTCTTCTGATCTTGCAGATTGTCTTTATCGAAAAGTTTATCAATCCAAAATATATACCATTATTATTCATTCTTGGAATTATTGAGGCAGTGCTCGCTTTTCTGAATCCCTACATCATATGCTTCTTTTCATTCAGAAAAAGAGAAGGCGGTATGAATGCTGTCCGTCTTACCAGATTTGCAAGGAAGTATAAACAGCTTTATCATATGAAATGTACGGATATCGCTTCTGACAGGTATTTGTCATATCTGAAACGCTGTATTGCTTCTGAAAAGAACAAGTTCAACCGTTTTTCACTTGTCTGTTCCGAGTTTTATGCATATGCTTCAAGAAATGATGTAGACAACGCTTATCACGCACTTGAAGAAATGCAAAAAACCTTTGATCCTGAGATACATTATCATCTTGATTTTACCTTTGCCAAGCTTTCATATGCGATGCAGTTCTGTTCATATGAAGATTTCAGGAGGCTCTGCGACGATAATCCTTCATTATATGAGGACTGTACAAAAAAGTATGAGACTCTTATCGGCTACGCTTCACTTGTTGTACATGACCTGCGTGAAACAGGTAACTATCAGAAGGCACTTGAGGAGCTTGAGGTCTGCCTTGAGATGAATAAAAGAGATGTTGACGGCCCGGTTAATCAGGTCGATCCTACAAGGGCTAATCACAGGTATCATACCTATTCCCATATGCTCCTTGACAAAGCAGATCTGCTTTTCAGAATGGGTGATCGTGAAAGATGTCTTGATGCAGTAAACGAATCAGATATGTATGCTCAGAAGGTCACCTGCCCTCTTACACCTCTTTACATCAAGGATCATATGCAGATCATGCAGAAACTTTATCCTCCGCGGAATAATTCTTCTGCTCTTGACTGATAAATAAAAATGGGGTATAATATATCCAGTACTATTTTTAAGGAGTGTTTTTTAATGAGTGAATGTACACATGACTGCTCAAGCTGCGGCAGTGACTGTTCAAGCAGAAAAGATCCGCAGAGCCTGCTTGAAAAGCCTAACCAGATGAGCAATATAGGAAAAGTCATCGGAGTTGTAAGCGGCAAGGGCGGCGTTGGAAAGACTCTTGTTTCATCCCTGCTTGCTGTTTCAATGCAGAGACTGGGCAAAAATGTTGGTATCATGGATGCCGATATAACAGGCCCTTCAGTTCCTAAGGCATTCGGTATCCACACAAAGGCTGATGCCTGTGAATTTGGTATTATCCCTGCAAAATCCAAAATGGGTATAGATGTAATGTCCGTCAACCTTCTTCTTGAAAACGAGAGCGATCCCGTTGTCTGGAGAGGTCCTGTAATTGCAGGAGTAGTAAAGCAGTTCTGGACAGATGTTATCTGGAAGGATATCGATTATCTCTTCGTTGATATGCCTCCGGGAACTGGTGATGTTCCGCTCACAGTTTTCCAGTCACTTCCTGTAAACGGCATTGTTATCGTAACATCTCCTCAGGAGCTTGTTTCAATGATAGTAGAAAAAGCAGTAAAAATGGCTCAGCTTATGAATATACCAATCCTTGGCATTATCGAGAATATGAGCTATTATGAATGTCCCGACTGCGGCAAGCGCCACAACATTTACGGAGACAGCCATATCGAGGAGATCGCTGCTCAGTACAATATACCTGTTCTGGCAAAGCTCCCTATTGATCCTCAGCTTGCTAAAATGTGCGATCAGGGCACTATCGAGCTGTTTGAAGGCGAATGGCTCAATGAAGCTGTAGATAAGATCGCAGATATGTAATGCATATCGTCTCCCCTTTATGGGGAGATTTTTTCTTGACATAAGCCATTATACATGGTAAAATAGTTTTGGATCTTTTTAAAGGATGTGTAAATATGAAGATTATCCTTGCTTCCGGCTCCCCGAGAAGAAGGGAACTTATGAAGTATATTTCAGAAGATTTTGAGGCTGTTTCCCTTGACGCTGATGAGACGCTCCCTGTAGATATAGAGCCCTTAAAAGCCTCAGAGTATCTTGCTCAGATAAAAGCAAAAGCCGCTTCTGAAAAGTATCCGGATAAAATCGTTATCGGATGTGATACGACTGTAATATGCGGCAATGATATCCTTGGGAAACCTGCTGACAAAAACGATTGTATTCGCTGTATAAGTGAACTGTCAGGCCAGACTCATCAGGTAGTTACCGGTTGTGCTCTTGCATATGGTGACAGGATAACATCCTTTTCAGAAGTAACCGATGTAACATTCCGGAATCTTAGCCGTGATGATATAATTGCCTATGCGGATACTGACGAGCCTTATGATAAAGCCGGCGGCTACGGCATCCAGGGTAAAGCCTCCGAGCTTGTCCGATCTATAGACGGCGACTTTTTTAATGTAGTGGGACTGCCTGTAACAAGGCTTTTCAATGAGCTAAAAAAATTCATAAATACTATCAAGGAGAATTAATATGAACTCAACTGCTTTTCACAATGCGGATATCCTTCTTCCAAAGGAGTCTGTAGACGCTTACAAATGGTCAGTTATTGCCTGCGATCAGTACACCAGCGAGCCTGAATACTGGAATCAGGTCTGCAAAAATGTGGGCAGCGCACCCTCAACTCTTAATCTTATCCTCCCGGAGCTCTATCTCGAAGAGAATGGCGTTGCTGAGAGGATAGACAACATCCATTCTGCAATGGATAAGTACATTTCAGATGGTATTTTTGATGAATACAAGAATGCAATGGTCTATGTTGAGCGTATTCAGGGAAATGGTATCCTCAGACAGGGTATCGTTGGTGCTATCGACCTTGAAAAATATGATTTCTCAAAGGGAAGCACTTCTGAGGTTCGTGCAACTGAAGCAACCGTTATCGAGCGTATTCCTCCACGTATCAAGGTACGCCAGGGCGCTCCGCTTGAGCTGCCTCATATTATGATACTCATTGACGATCCCGACTGTACTGTTATCGAGCCTCTTGCCGCTCAGGCAGACGCTATGAAAAAGCTCTATGATACCGAGCTTATGCAGAACGGCGGAAGCATAAAGGGATTCCTTATGAATGAGGATATGCAGCAGAAAGTCGACGAAGCACTCTGTGCTTTAGCTGATGAAGAAACATTCTGCAAGAAGTATTCGCTTGACAGATCTCCTGTTCTGCTTTACGCTATGGGCGACGGCAATCATTCTCTCGCCACTGCAAAGGAATTCTATGAGCAGCTCAAAAAAGCAAATCCCGATACCGATTTCTCAAATCATCCAGCAAGATATGCTCTTGCCGAAATAGTTAATCTTCACAGCGATGCACTTAAATTTGAAGCTATTCATCGCCTTGTATATGATGTTGACTGTGAAGATCTGCTTAATGAGCTTTCACACGCTCTGGAGCTTAATGACGCTGAGAGCAGCCAGTATGTAATAACCTGCTGCGATGGTACTGAAGTTAAGGAATATATACACAAGCAGACCTCAAATCTGTCAGTGGGCTCGCTCCAGAATTTCCTTGACGCCTACATCAAGAAAAATGGTGGAAAGATCGACTATATCCACGGTGCTGATACAGTAAAGGCTCTTGCTCAGAAGCATAACGGAATCGGATTCATCCTTCCTGATATGGATAAATCACAGCTTTTCCCCACCGTTATCAAGGACGGTGCTCTTCCAAGGAAAACATTCTCTATGGGGCATGCTGAAGATAAGCGCTTCTATATGGAAGCAAGAAAAATTACATTATAATTATAAAAACAGCCTTAAATATGAGGCTCATATGTCAATTACTCCGGGAGGAATCTTTCTGAAGAAGGGTTTCTCCCGGAGTTTTTACACAGTGATGTGAGATAGCACAAATAAAAAGGGATCCTTTCAAAAGGATCCCTTCAATAACTAACGTATATCAGCTTTACGAATATCGCTCACAGCAAGTTTTTATATAATCAGTCTTCACAGAATGCCATGAATGCCTTGTATGCCATATAAGTATCGATCTTTGAAACTATCTCATAAGGAGCGTGCATTGAAAGCACTGGCACACCAAGATCTATGGTATCAACGTTAAGGTTAGCTATATATGCAGCAACTGTTCCGCCGCCGCCTTCATCTACTTTACCCAGCTCACCTGTCTGCCATATTACCTTTTTCTCATCCATAAGACGTCTGACACGGCCTGTAAATTCGGCAGAAGCATCTGAGGTTCCGGACTTTCCTCTTGCGCCGGTATACTTTGTAACAACAACTCCCCTGTTGATATATGCACAGTTATTGCGCTCATTCACATCGGGGAATGTAGGATCAAACGCAGCGTTCACATCTGCTGACAGACACTCGGAAGCGGAGAGGACCGTTCTTCCGTCAGAGCCAAGATCCTCAGCAATGTCAGCGATAAAATATTCAAGATATGCTGAGCAAAGACCTGTGTTACCGTCGCTGCCTGTCTCCTCCTTGTCTGTGAGAACAGTTACTACTGTATGAACAGGCTCGCTGCAGTCCACTGTAGCTCTCAAGGCAGTATAAGCGCACACCTTATCATCGTGACCGTAAGCGCCTATCATGCTTCTGTCAAAGCCGATATCCTTTGCCTTGAATGCAGGTACTGCTTCAAGCTCGCTTGAAATAAAGTCTGCTTCGGTGATACCGTACTTCTCATAAAGTATATTCATTATGTTAAGCTTTACTGCACCGCTCTCCTCATCATCCTTGAAAGGTCTTGAACCGATGATTATATTCAGCTGCTCGCCTGTTATGCCCTTCGCAAGAGGCTTCTGCATCTGTGCTGTTGCAAGGTGTTGAAGAAGATCTGTTACACAGAATACCGGATCATTTTCGTCCTCACCGATAGTTACTGTAATTCTTGTTCCGTCAGCTTTTACTACAACACCGTGAAGAGCAAGCGGTATAGTTGTCCACTGATACTTCTTTATGCCGCCGTAATAGTGTGTCTTGAAGAGAGCTATTTCGTTATCCTCATACAGAGGATTCTGCTTAAGATCAAGTCTTGGCGAATCAATGTGAGCTGCACAGAGTCTTACTCCTTCTTCGATAGGAGCCTTGCCGATAACAGCCATAAGAATCGCCTTATCTCTGTTGTTGCGGTAGATCTTGTCTCCGGCCTTGAGCTTCATTCCCTTTTTATACTCAACAAATCCGTTTTTCTCAAGAAGGTCTATTGAATATACAACTGCCTCACGCTCGATCTTTGAGCGATTCATAAAGTCCTTGTAATCCTCGCAGAACTTATCACAGTCAGCGAGTTCCTCGTCTGACATATTATAAAATGCATTTTTCCGCTTTAACAGGAGCTTGTCTTTGAGTTCCTTTAATGCTTCTTTGTTTTCTTCCATATTTATTCTCCCTTCGGAAATATTAAGCGGCTGAGCTATTCAGCCACAACCGCTTTTGCGCTGTTTGAAATCATTTCAGAGTCATTTGACAAGTAGCAATCCTTTATCTTATCAGATACCTCTCTCGATATCTTTGCCACTGTTTCGATGTCGCCGTCATTCCTTATTATATAATCGGAATGGCTCATAAAGAACTCATCACTGTACTGTGAATCCATGCGCTGTCTCGCCTGCTCATGGGTTATCCCGTCACGGGCTATTATGCGCTGTTCTCTTACATTTTCATCTGCAAGGACTGATATTATTATCTCACAGAAATCATCAGCATGGCTCTCAAAAAGAGTAGGTGCGTCAAGAAGTATGAGCCTCACACCGTTATTTGAGTTTTCCTTTATCATGCTGAGTATCTCTTTGGTGATGTAAGGATGCATGATAGTATTCAG
The DNA here is from genome assembly GCA_012718885.1 of Ruminococcus sp. Classification (GTDB taxonomy): domain Bacteria; phylum Bacillota; class Clostridia; order Oscillospirales; family Ruminococcaceae; genus Ruminococcus. The sequence goes on from JAAYBK010000252.1 coordinate 13,956, forward strand.
CGTTTCTAGCTTTGCTTTGTCTGTAAAGACTATTGCTGCAAGAGCCTTTCTGTCGAGAGTTTCGTCATCATTGAGTATCTCCCTGCCAAAGAGTTCCTCTATTTCGTAAAGGCAGTTGCTGCCTTTTTCCACAACTTTTCTTGCCACTTTATCAGCATCTATTATAGTGAAGCCGTTTTCAGAAAAAATCTTTGAGATCGTTGTCTTTCCTGCACCGGTCTGGCCAGTAAGTCCGACAACGGTCACGCCGCTGAGACAATTCATATCCTTATCACCTCGAATCCTGCCGCCCTGATAAGGCGGTTATATACAGCAAGTCCGACGCCCTCTGAGGACGGAGCACGGACATATACCTTTTTCGCACCTATATCATCAAGCTCTCTCAGTCTCTGG
>JAAYBK010000253.1 GCA_012718885.1 Ruminococcus sp.
GGGATCCTCGCCGCAGATCTTTTCTCAGAGGGCAGGTCTTTCTCAGCGTCCCTCTGCCGGAGTATCACCTCGCCTGTCACGAAGGCGAAAACCGGAAGCAGAATTAATAATATTGCAATAAGCTGTCCTAAAGTATCCATATCTTTGTCCTCCTTTCGGACGAAAGAACGATTTCAGCATCAGTCCATACGGTTTTCCATATCGGTGTATTCACGCATGGGCGAAATAGCCTTGTAGGCAGGACGAATTATCTTGTTGGAATTTATCAGTTCTTCTATACGGTGAGCCGACCAGCCGGCAATACGTGATGTGGCAAACAGGGGAGTGAACAGCTCGTCCGGTATGCCCAGCATACGATAAACGAATCCGCTGTAGAAGTCCACGTTTGCACAAACGCCCTTATATATGCGTCTTTCCTCGGCTATTACGTCGGGGGCAAGCTTCTCCACCAGTGAATACAGACCGAATTCCTTGTCCCGACCTTTTTCTGCCGAGAGCTTCTCGACAAAGCTCTTGAACACCTTTGCTCTCGGGTCTGACTGGGAGTATACAGCGTGTCCCATGCCGTAGATAAGGCCTGCATGGTCAAAGGCTTCCTTGTGGAGCAGCTTCCGCAGATAGGACTTGACCTTTTCCTCATCAGTCCAGTCGCCAACGTGTTCCTTCATATCATCGAACATCATAGCAACCTTTATGTTCGCACCGCCGTGCTTGGGTCCCTTGAGGGAGCCGAGGGCAGCTGCGATGGCGGAGTAGGTGTCAGTACCGGAGGAGGAAACAACGTGTACGGTGAATGTGGAGTTGTTTCCGCCGCCGTGCTCAGCGTGGAGCACCAGCGCCAGGTCAAGGATACGTGCTTCGAGCTCGGTATAGTTCTTGTTGGGACGGAGCATATACAGCAGGTTTTCCGCTATGGAAAGCTCCGGATCGGGATCGTGTATGAAAAGACTTCCGCCGAAGGTGGAATAGCGGTAGGCCTGATAGCCGTATACCGCCAGCACCGGGAACAGGGTTATCAGCTCTATGCACTGTCTCAGAACATTGGGGATAGATATATCATTGGCATTCTCGTCATATGAATATAGAGCAAGGACGCTCTTTGCCAGAGTATTCATCATGTTATCGCTGGGCGCCTTCATTATCACATCACGGTTGAAGGAGGAGGGGAGCTTGCGGAAATCCGCCAGTATCTTCCTGAATCCTGCCAGCTCGTGGGCGGAGGGCATACTTCCGAAGAGGAGCAGGAACACAGTCTCCTCGAAGCCGAAGCGCTTCTCTTTTATGAAGCCGGCAACTATATCCTCAACGTCGATACCGCGGTAGTACAGCTTTCCATCGCCGTGATTAGGCATACCGTCACCGGTATCGAGCACTTTTATGGTACTGATATTTGTCAGACCTGCAACAACTCCGTTGCCGTTTATATCTCTCAGGCCACGTTTAACGTCATATTGTGTATACAGTGTCGGGTCGATCTTGTAGCCCTCCATTGAATGTTCAGCGAGAGCTCTTATTTCTGGTGTGATTTCTGAAAATCCGTACTTCATGGTATCGTCATCCCTTTCTTTAAGTTGATACTGACCGGAGGCGGCTGCACGGTCTTGCCGGCACATTGACCATTCCCTGTCCGATCAGGGCAGTTTTTGCATGATAAAAATAAAATTCCGGAAGCAATAAGTGGTTGTATATACATCCGGAAGAATACACATAGTATTAGTTATTATTATACCCTTTTTCCTTGATATTGTCAAGTATTTAGGTGCGCTATGCCGATGGATCTGCCGTATCAGTGTTCATTTATTGTGGATTTTGTAAATTGCTCTTGCAAATTTGTCTGTTTTATGGTAATATTATAGTGTATATTTTGAATCATGGCGGCTGCCCGGAAGCACTGTGCTGTGCGGACTGCTGTCCACAAAGAATACCATTGATTTTTGTAAACATTGCTTACGAAGGGGAAAGCTCATCCGGAGCCTGTTGTTTGCCGCATCTGGCGTCAGCATTTCCCCTGATCCAATAAATTTGAAAGGAGTGTCAGGATTGGATGCAGCAAGCTATAAATGTCCGAATTGCAATGCCGATCTGAAATTTGATCCGGTCACCCAGAAGCTGAGCTGTGAATACTGTCTCAGCAGCTTTACTATAGATGAGATAAAGAAACTCTGTGCCGATGCCGAAAACAGTATCCCCGATCAGGCTGTCGTTCAGGAACAGCAGGACTTCGAGGAGCATACGAATCTGTATCACTGTTCAAGCTGCGGTGCTGATATAATGTGTGACGATAAACAGACAGCACTTTTCTGCTACTACTGTCATAACCCTGTTATCCTCTCAGGCAAGCTCACAGGTGAGTATAAGCCGGATAAGGTCATAGGCTTCAAGCTCAACAGGGATATGGCTGTTGATATGTTCAAAAGGTGGGTACAGAAGAGAATGTTTGTGCCCAAGGATTTCAAATCAGAGCAGCAGGTGGAAAAGATCACCGGACTGTATGTGCCTTTCTGGGCCGCAGACTGCTCTATAAATGCTGATTTCAACGCTGTTGGCAAAAAGGTGCGGAGCTGGACAAGCGGCGAATACCATTATACAGAGACCAAGGAGTTCCGTGTCGTAAGGCGTGGAAATATCATGGTTGAAGGTATACCTGCCGATGGTGAGAGCAAGATCGATGATCTGCTCATGGAATCCATAGAACCCTTTGATTATACCGAACTCAAGGATTTTTCCATGTCCTACCTCAGCGGCTTCTTCGCTGATAAATACGATGTGGATAAAGCGGGAGTTTTCCCCAGGATACGCTCAAGAGCTTCACAGGCAGGAAAAAAGGTGGTACGTGACAGTATCGGCTCATATACCTCCCTGAACGTTTCTGTGGAGCAGTACAATATAATGAAGACTGACTGGCAGTACATGATGCTGCCGGTATGGTTCATGAGCTATAAGTATAAGGATCAGGTATACGAGTTCGCCATAAACGGCCAGACCGGAAAGCTGGCAGGAACTCCTCCGCTGGACAGAAGGAAGCTGAGACTTGTTTGTCTTGGACTTGGCGTTGGAATCTCGCTCATCCTCGGATTCATAGGAGGTGGCTTTATCTGATGAAAAGATCAGGAAACGTTCTCCTTACGATAGTTCTTGCTATCGTTGCGCTGGCAGGCGTCCTTACACTGGATACCGTGATCGTGAACGCCTTTACTACAAAGAACCTGGCTGCGGGTTATAGCGGAAACTCCGAGCTTTCTTGCCTTGTGGATGAGCGTGGAGTGTTTAAAGAAGAGCCTGATACATATGCGTCTCTTCAGAAGCGTATCCGTCAGTGCTCCGAGAATACGGAGCTGAATATCGTCATTTTCATCGCAGGTGATGAGCAATGGGGCTATTCCGAGGCGGAGATAGAGCGCTTTAACGATGATAATTATGATGATATTTTCGGCGAATACACTGACGGACTTGCATACTATATGGATCTTTCAGGTAAGTCTCCGGCGCATGATGATATTTCTGTCAGCGGAAAGGCTGCGGTCATCATTGAGCAAAAGCAAGCTGATAGCATTTTCAGTGCCCTTGACCATTATCTTCCGAAGTCAGGTGCAAGCTATACATCAGTCGATATCAAAACTGCTATCGAGGTGTTCTGCGATAAGCTGGAGGATTTCCACAGCTCATATAAGCCCAGCAACTATAAGTATTTCCATGATAAGGAAGCTAAGACTCCGGTATATGTGTTCGTGAAGGACGGAGAGACCTATATCACCGAGGGACACGCTCCCGGTTCAAAGTTCAAGAGACTGCTCATAGCTGAGCTTATCGGTACAATTGCAGGATTAGTAATATATATCGTGACCAGGAAAAGATATAAGTTCAAGAATACTGCAAATCCAAGCGTGTACGTTGCCCGTGAAAAGTCTGCACTGACAGAACGCAGCGATGTTCTTATCAGGAGCTACGTCACAAAGCATAAGATCTCCAGCA
>JAAYBK010000254.1 GCA_012718885.1 Ruminococcus sp.
CAGGACCGCCCCAGATTGAAGAACATCCGGTTGCGTTGGAGATGTACATTCTGGAACCGAAGAGCTGTGTGATGAGTCTTGCATAAGAAGTCTCAGCACAGCCTGCACATGAACCTGAGAATTCAAGAAGAGGCTTCTTGTACTGGCTGGAGATAACAGTTGCATCTGTTGCAACATCTGTCTTCTCTGTAACCTTAGCAACACAGTAATCGAATACTGCCTGCTGTGGCTCCTGTGACTCTCTTGGAACCATCTTGAGAGACTTAGTCGGGCAGACACCGATACATACGCCGCAGCCCATGCAGTCCATAGCGGAAACAGCGAGAGTGTACTTGTAGTCGCTCTTTACGATCGGCTTAGGAGCGATCTTGATGTTCTCAGGAGCAGCAGCAACTTCAGCGTCTGTAAGAGCAAATGGACGGATTGTTGCGTGTGGGCATACGAATGAACACTTGTTACACTTTGCACATGTGTCCTGATTCCACTCGGGAACCATAACAGCAACTCCACGCTTTTCGTATGCAGAAGCACCCTGCTCGAATGTACCGTCAACGTGATCTGAGAATGCAGAAACAGGGAGAGTATCACCGAGCATCTTGCCTACAGGGTTCATGATGCCTTCAACCATCTTAACGAGCTTCTCTGCGCCTTCAAGCTTAGCAGGTGCAGCATTGTCAACAGCGTTAGCCCACTCAGCAGGAACGTCTACCTTAACGTAAGCATTTGCGCCTGCGTCGATAGCCTTCTCGTTCATCTGAACAATCTCGATACCCTTCTTCATGAACTTCTGAGCCTTCTCCTTCATGTAGCCGATAGCCTCAGCCTCAGGAAGAACCTTTGAAAGTGAGAAGAATGCAGACTGGAGAATGGTGTTTGTACGCTTGCCAAGACCGATCTCCTGTGCAAGGTCTATAGCGTTAACCAGATAGAGCTGGATGTTGTTCTTTGCGATATACTGCTTTGTATCAGCTGTGAGGTGCTGATCGAGCTCCTCAGGCTTCCACTGGCAGTTGATAAGGAATACACCGCCTGGCTTTACGTCGTTTACCATCTTGTATCCCTTGAGGATGTATGATGGATTGTGACAGGCAACAAAGTCAGCCTTATTTATGTAGTAAGGGCTCTTGATAGGCTTATCACCAAAACGAAGGTGTGAGATAGTGATACCGCCTGTCTTCTTGGAGTCATACTGGAAGTAAGCCTGAACGTACTTGTCAGTGTGGTCACCGATGATCTTGATGGAGTCCTTGTTAGCGCCAACAGTACCGTCGCCGCCGAGTCCCCAGAACTTGCACTCGATTGTGCCTTCTGCTGCTGTGTTAGGAGCATCTTCCTCAGCGAGAGAGAGATTTGTAACATCGTCAACGATACCGAGTGTGAACTGTGGCTTAGGATCAGCCTTTGCGAGCTCTGCATAAACAGCAAATACAGATGCAGGAGGAGTATCCTTGGAACCGAGACCGTAACGGCCGCCGATTACCTTGATACCAGTTCTGCCTGTAGCATTAAGAGCTGCTACTACATCGAGGTAGAGAGGCTCACCGAGAGAGCCGGGCTCCTTGGTTCTGTCGAGTACAGAGATTGACTTAGCAGATGCAGGGATTGCCTCAACGAGCTTTTCAGCAGAGAAAGGACGGAACAGACGAACCTTAACGATACCGACCTTCTCACCCTTCTTGTTCAGGTAGTCGATAACTTCCTCAGCAACGTCGCAGATAGAACCCATTGCAACGATAACACGCTCTGCATCAGGAGCGCCGTAGTAATTGAAGAGCTTGTAATCAGTACCGAGCTTCTCATTTACCTTGCCCATGTACTCCTCAACGATTCCGGGAACAGCGTTGTAGTAGGAGTTGCAAGCCTCACGGTGCTGGAAGAAGATATCTCCGTTCTCGTGAGAACCACGCATTGTCGGGTTTTCAGGATTAAGAGCACGGTTGCGGAATGCCTTTACAGCATCCATATCGCACATTTCCTTCAGATCCTCGTAATCCCATGTTTCGATCTTCTGGATCTCGTGAGATGTACGGAAACCATCGAAGAAGTTGATGAAAGGAACGCGGCTCTTGATAGAAGCGAGATGAGCAACAGCAGCAAGATCCATAACTTCCTGCGGGTTTGTCTCAGCAAGCATTGCAAAACCGGTCTGACGGCAAGCATAAACGTCAGAGTGGTCGCCGAAAATGTTCAGTGCGTGAGAAGCAACGCAACGTGCAGAAACATGGAACACGCAAGGAAGCAGCTCACCAGCGATCTTGTACATATTCGGGATCATGAGAAGAAGGCCCTGAGAAGCGGTATAAGTTGTAGTAAGAGCACCGGCGTTCAGTGAACCATGAACAGTACCGGCTGCACCAGCCTCGGACTGCATCTCCTCAACCTTAACGGTTGTGCCGAAAATGTTCTTGACACCCTGAGCGGACCACTGATCAACATAGTCTGCCATCGGGCTGGAAGGTGTGATCGGATAAATACCGGCAACTTCCGTGAAGGCGTATGAAACATATGCAGCGGCGTTATTACCGTCCATAGTTTTCATTTTTCTTTTGATAGCCATAGGAATGACCTCCTGAATATAGATTTAAGGGGTTATAGAATGGTTGTTTGTTAAAGAGTTAACCATGTATAACTACTTCTGATATTATAACACAAAACGAAAATTTTGTAAACACCTTTTTTAAATAAATAATGTGGATTTATATATAGAAATCTTAATGATTTTTTTGGAAATTTTGCTATAAAGCTTTATTATAAAACAGTATTTCCGACAAAAAAATTATCTTAATAATATGCTCTTAATATTGTCTGCGAGTATATGTACAGATTGCGATATTACGGTTCGTACAAATTGGTGAAAGTGACGGAAATTTAATATGAGGAGAAAAAAATTCGGGTTTTCGCTTGACTGAACTCCGGAAATCATGTATAATAACTATAGTGTTAAATAATCTTTAATTATTAACACTCGTTTTGTTGTCTCCTTTCTTTTGTTCTACACATATTTATTTTCATTTATCTGTGTAAAAGCAGGGCGTATGCCCTGCTTATTTTTTTGCTCTGAGCGCTTATACTATTAATAAATAGTATATAATACCGTAGAGCACAGAGGCTGCACAGCCATAGAGTATAACAGGGCCGGCGATAGTGAATATCTTTGTGCCAACACCGAGGATGAAACCCTCTGAGCGTGCCTCAATGGCGGCAGAGCTGACAGCGTTGGAGAAACCGGTTATCGGGACGAGCGTGCCTGCACCGGCGTGCTTGGCAAGCTTTCCGTAAATGCCGGGGCCGGTGAGGAGAGAGCTGAGGGCTATCAGTATCACCGATGTCCAGAGCGCAGCCGAGCTGTGACTGAGGCCGTGGCTTTCAAGGGCGGAGAGTATCATCTGGCCGATAACACATATGGATCCGCCGGTCACAAAGGCAGTTGTGATGTTTATCCGTGAGTTGGACTTCGGTGAGAAGCGCCGTGCCATGGCACTGTATGATTCGGGGGTCATATTCATTGCAAAGACTCCTTTCAACAGTAGTATCTGCAATAAAGAAGGTATTATTCAGTCATTGACTTTTCGGGGGGAATAGTATATAATATGTGTATATTATCTTTAGCTTTATAAGATAAATGCGCCGGTCAGGCCGGGTGGGAAATGCAGTGCGGCTGCACGGAAGACGGCTGGCTGTTCCGGCGTTTCGCCATATTACCTTCAGTGAGGTGAACATTATTGAAAAAATATTCAGGTCAGATAATCTTCAATCTGATAGCAGCAGCATTGGGATGTGTGATCTTTATAAAAACTGATATACTAAGCAATACACCGTTGGCTATTGGTGCGGTCATAGTTCTCATGGCGGTGCTTTGCTTCGGAAATTATTCATTCATAAAGCTTGCAGGCTCGGGGCGGAAGGCTTTCCAGCCGGATTACATAATCACGGAACAGACCTTTGAATCTCTGGACGATCCGGAGAGCTACGTCAAGGTGCTGAAAGACCTGAAGAGCTATATCCCCTGCAAGTTTGAAGCAGCCAAGATGGTAGAGCAGTGGGAACTGCACAAGAAAAAATCTGCCACTCTTACCGCCATAAGCTACAGCGGCGGAGTATATGAAGTCGTGGATCAGGACGTTGAATCCGTAATGCTCAGCAATATGGAGCTGTTTATCAAGCGTGCCGCAATAATGCAGTCTTCCACAGGCGATGAGATAAATATGCATAAAAATTATCTCCGGGAGCTTCTTGCACGAAATGATAAGATCCTGAATGACTACACCAATCTTCTTATTGAAGCCTCACAGCTTACAGGCGAGGATTCCGGCAAGGCTGAGGTGCAGTCTCTTGATATATTAATAAATTCAATAAAGGAATACAGGAAAGAAATTGAAAGCGGTGATATGGAATGAATAAAACAAAAACTCCGATACTGATCGCAGTTGTGGGCGTTATAGCTACTATGATCATGATAATCGCTATTGCCGGCGGTGCGAAGAAAAACAAGAACAATGACAGCAAGGACAGCGATATCCAGCCGGCATCTTTTTCGGCTGAAGAGGCAGAGGAGAGAATGGCTGAGCTTCTGGACAATGTCATTGTACGCAACTCCACTCCTTCAAAGGGAACAGTCGACTACTCCGACAATTCAGCAGCAAATCTGCCGAATATCGAGGTGAAGTATCC
>JAAYBK010000255.1 GCA_012718885.1 Ruminococcus sp.
AGTAGTGGTCATCCATTTCCTGACCCTTAGGAGGCATTGCACCGAAGAGAGTTCTGCCTGTCATGATAAGGTCTTTTCTCTTCTTCCACATATCACGGTCAACGAGGAAGTATTCCTGCTCAGGACCAACTGATGTCTTTACGCTCTTTACGCCTGTCTTACCGAAAAGCTTCAGTATACGCATTGCCTGCTTGTTGAGTGCTTCCATTGAACGAAGGAGTGGAACTTTCTTGTCAAGAGCCTCGCCTGTATAGGAGCAGAATGCTGTAGGAATGTAAAGTGTACCGTCCTTGATGAAAGCATATGAAGTAGGATCCCATGCTGTATAGCCTCTTGCTTCGAATGTAGCGCGAAGTCCACCCGATGGGAATGATGAAGCATCAGGCTCGCCCTTTACAAGCTCCTTGCCGGAGAATTCCATGATAACTCTTCCGTCAGGTGCAGGGCTGATGAAGCTGTCATGCTTTTCAGCAGTAACACCGGTCATTGGCTGGAACCAATGAGTATAATGTGTAGCACCAAGCTCGATTGCCCAGTCTTTCATTGCTGCTGCAACAGCATCAGCAACAGAGATATCCAGCGGAACGCCTCTGTCGATAGTTCTCTTGAGAGATTTGTACACCTTTTCAGAAAGTGTAGCCTTCATGACTCTCTCATCAAATACCATAGAACCAAAATATTCTGTTATCTTTTCCATAATAATTATCTCCTTGATTTTTAGCCTTCAGTAGTTATCTATCGGCTGATGGCTGCCTTTATGAAGTCCGCAAAAAGCTTGTGTGGCTTGTTGGGACGGGATTTAAATTCGGGATGAAACTGTACTCCCACGAACCATGGGTGATCCGGAAGCTCTACGATCTCCACCAGCTTTTCATCTGGGGAGAGTCCTGCGATATGCAGTCCGTTTGCAGTGAGTGTCTTGCGGTATGCATTATTGAATTCATAGCGGTGACGATGTCGCTCATAAATGAGCTCCTCGCCGTAGATGCTGCGGCATTTTGAGCTCTCGCTGAGCTTGCAGGGATACAGTCCAAGGCGCATTGTACCTCCCTTCTGGTCGATGTTGCGCTGCTCATCCATGATGTCGATGACCGGGTAAGGAGTATCTCCGAACTCAGCTGAATTGGCACCGGTGAGCTTGCAGACATTACGGGCGTATTCAATGACCGCCATCTGCATTCCGAGACAGATTCCGAAGAACGGAACATTGTTCTCACGGGCATAGCGGATAGTCTCGATCATTCCCTCAACGCCTCTGTGACCAAAGCCGCCGGGGACGATAAGTCCGCTGCAATCTGAAAATATTTCAGCAGCATTTTCAGCTGTTACTTCTTCGGAGTCTATCCATTTTATATCTACTGCGGCATCGTTAACGATACCTCCGTGACGGAGAGCTTCAGCTACAGAGAGATATGCATCGTGGAGCTCAACGTACTTGCCGACAAGACCGATAGTGACCTTCTTATGAGCGTTTTCTGCACGGCGTACCATTTCTGTCCATTCTGTAAGATCAGGAGTTTTGTCTTCGAGACCGAGATGACGGCATACTGAATGAGCAAGCCCTTCATCTTCCAGCCACAGCGGCACCTCATACAGTGATGGAGCTGTAAGGTTCTGGATAACATCCTCCTTGCGGATATTACAGAAGAGAGCGATCTTCTCAGCCATATCATCGGGAATACGCTTCTCAGTGCGGCATACGATGATATCGGGCTGGATTCCGATAGAGAGAAGCTCCTTTGTAGAATGCTGGGTCGGCTTGGATTTAAGCTCCTCCGAGCCTGCTATATAAGGCACAAGTGTAACGTGTATGTAGCATACATTTTCACGGCCCTGCTCTGTGCCTACCTGACGTATCGCCTCGAGGAATGGAGTTGATTCGATATCGCCTACAGTACCTCCGATCTCGGTAATAACAACATCAGCACCGGCTTCATTTGCTGCACTGTAAACTCTTTCCTTTATCTCATTGGTAATATGGGGGATGACCTGAACTGTTCCGCCGAGATAATCGCCCCGGCGCTCCTTGGTTATAACATTCCAGTAGATCTTGCCTGTGGTGACATTGGAGTGTACCGATAGATTCTCATCTACGAACCGCTCATAATGTCCAAGATCCAGGTCTGTTTCCGCACCGTCGTCTGTGACGAATACCTCACCGTGCTGGAAAGGGGACATTGTTCCCGGGTCAACATTGATATAGGGATCGAACTTCTGTATGGTTACTTTATAACCTCTCTGCTTGAGAAGTCTTCCCAGGGACGCTGCTGTAATGCCCTTGCCGAGACCGGATACGACTCCGCCAGTAACAAAAATGAACTTTGACATTTTCATATGCTCCTTGAAAAACATTTATGAGAAAGGCCTCCCACAGACCGTGGGATCGTACAACTGTTATTCAGTTTATCTGTGGGAGCCTTTATCAGCTTATGTTATTGGTGTTTCCTTATGAAATATCAAAGGGGTGCAGAAGTCCCCAGACCTCATACACCCCTTTGTGTATGGAATTAACGCAATAAATCAAAAAAGAGCTACGGATACCATATCCGCAGCTCCTTTGCTGTTTACAATGCTATTATAGCTCCTCGCAAAAGATTTGTCAATAGTTTTTGGCAAAATTGACGTATCGCACATTTTTGTATGTATGTTAGCGGATAATAACTGTTAGATTTCAACGAAACTGAAAAAACTGCCCTCTGACCTATTGACATTTTTGCGTTAAAGTGCTAATATATATGCAGGAACAAGGACGTTTGTGACGGGATAACTCCGTCATAAACGTCTTTTTATTATGCGCTTCAGATCAATGACGCTCTGTAGCGGAAAGGCAAGTGAATGATATGGACAATTTCAGAAGTGAAGCCCCATACAAGCAGCAGGGACTTTACGATCCCAGATTTGAACATGATAACTGCGGTATCGGCGCAGTGGTCAGCATCACAGGTGAGCAGTCCAGATATGTTGTGGACAGCGCTCTTACTATAGTTGAAAAGCTTGAGCATCGTGCAGGAAAGGACGCTGAGGGCAAGACAGGCGACGGCGTTGGTATACTGATCCAGATGCCCTACAGCTTCTTTATAAGCGAGACATCAAAGCTTGGCTACGATATTGGTGAAAAAGGCGATTTTGGTGTAGGAATGTTCTTCTTCCCGCAGAACGAGATGAAGTGCGGCCAGGCTATGAAGCTGTTCGAACTTATAATAAAGAAAAACGGAATGGATTTCATCTGCTGGCGTGAGGTGCCTGTATCCGCAGATATTCTCGGACATAAGGCTCGCAGCAGTATGCCTCGTATCATGCAGGCTTTCGTGAAGCGTCCTGCAGACTGCGGACAGGGTCTGGATTTTGACCGCAGACTCTTTATTGCAAGACGTGAATTTGAGCACTCAAATGAAAATTCATATGTATGTTCTCTGTCAAGCCGCACTATCGTATACAAGGGAATGTTCCTTGTGGACGAGCTGAGAAAGTTCTATGCCGACCTTCAGAGTGAGGATTTCAAGTCTGCGATCGCTATGGTACATTCTCGTTTTTCAACAAATACAAATCCGAGCTGGCAGAAGGCACATCCTAACCGCATCATCGTTCATAACGGTGAGATAAATACAATAACCGGAAACGCAGATAAAATGCTTGCCCGTGAAGAGAGCATGACCTGTGAGGCGCTGAAAAATGATATGCACAAGATACTTCCTTCCATTAACGTGAAAGGCTCTGACTCTGCAAGACTGGATAATGCGCTTGAATTCATGGTTATGTCCGGAATGCCTCTCCCACTGGCAGTTATGATAACCATTCCAGAGCCTTGGAAGAATGATAAGACGATCTCAAAGGCAAGATATGATCTTTATCAGTATTATGCAACTATGATGGAACCCTGGGACGGTCCTGCATCTATCATTTTTTCTGACGGTGATATCATGGGAGCTGTTCTGGACAGGAACGGTCTTCGTCCCTCACGCTACTGTGTAACAAGCGACGGTTTCCTCATTCTTTCTTCTGAGACCGGATGTATCGATATCCCTGCCGACAAGATCGTGAAAAAAGATCGTCTCCGTCCCGGAAAAATGCTCCTTGCTGACACAAAGCAGGGACGTATCATTGAGGATGACGAGATAAAATCGACTTACGCTTCACGCCAGCCCTACGGTGAGTGGCTCGACAGCGGTCTTGTCCGTCTCCACGATCTTCACATCCCGAACAAGGGAGTGCAGACTTATTCAGCAGAGGAACTGGCAAAACTTCAGAAGGCTTTCGGTTATTCCTATGAGGATATCCGCACAAGCATCCTTCCAATGGCTGAAAAAGGTGCAGAGCCCATTGCGTCCATGGGCAGTGATATCCCGCTGCCGCCGCTGGACAAACAGTCTCCGCCGCTTTTCAACTACTTCCGTCAGCTCTTCGCACAGGTTACAAATCCTCCTTTTGACGCTATCCGTGAGGAGGTCGTAACAGATACCAGTGTTTATATCGGAAAGGATGGAAACATCCTTGAAGAGCGCCCTGAGAACTGCCACGTTCTCAAGATCGAGAACCCTATCCTCACCGAGACAGATATGCTCAAGATCAAGGCTCTGAACAGGGACGGACTTAAAAGCGCTGTTATACCGATAACCTACTACATAGGAACATCTCTCGAAAAAGCAGTTGAACGGCTGTTTATAGAAGCTGATAAGGCATACCGTGACGGAGCATCGATACTTATTCTCTCAGACCGTGGAGTCGACGAGTTCCATTGTCCGATACCTTCTCTGCTTGCAGTTGCAGCTCTCCAGCAGCACCTTGTTTCAACCAAAAAGCGTACAGCTGTTGCATTGATACTTGAATCAGCCGAGCCGAGGGAGGTACATCATTTTGCAACACTTCTTGGTTACGGAGCCTGTGCTGTAAATCCATATCTTGCACATGAAACTATCCGTTCACTCATTGAGGATGGAAGCCTTGACAAGGACTTTTATGCTGCTGAGGACGACTATAATTCAGCGATCCTCCACGGCATTGTAAAGATCGCTTCAAAAATGGGAATATCAACAATACAGTCCTATCAGGGCAGCAAGCTCTTTGAGGCTGTGGGAATATCCCATGAGCTCATAGACAGCTATTTTGCAGGAACTGTCAGCCGTATCGGAGGCATAGGACTTATTGATGTTAGCAAGCGGACAGAAAAGCTCCACACAGCCGCTTTTGATCCGTTAGGACTTAATGTGAACGAAAATATATCAAGCGTCGGCAGCCACAAGCTCCGCAGCGGAAAGTCCGAGCATCTCTACACCCCGGAAACTATACATCTTCTCCAGCAGGCTGCATGGACTGGAAACTATGAAACTTTCAAGGCCTATACAGCAGCTATAACCCGTGAGGACAACGAACTGACACTTCGCAGTCTCCTTGATTTCAACTATCCGGAAAACGGAGGTATCTCAATAGATGAGGTCGAATCTGTGGAGAGCATCTGCCGCCGTTTCAAGACAGGAGCTATGTCCTATGGTTCTATTTCACAGGAGGCTCACGAGTGCATGGCTGTAGCTATGAACAGCATCGGCGGAAAGTCTAACAGCGGCGAGGGCGGTGAGAGCCCTGAACGACTGAGGTCAGACAAGTGCTCAGCTATCAAGCAGGTTGCTTCCGGACGTTTTGGTGTTACAAGTGAGTACCTTGTTTCCGCACAGGAGATACAGATCAAAATGGCTCAGGGCGCAAAGCCGGGCGAGGGCGGACATCTTCCTTCAGGTAAAGTTTATCCATGGATCGCAAAGACTCGTCACTCAACAGCAGGCGTTGGACTTATTTCACCTCCGCCTCACCATGATATCTACTCTATCGAGGATCTTGCCCAGCTTATCTACGATCTGAAAAATGCAAACGACAAGGCTCGTATCTCAGTAAAGCTTGTATCGGAAGCAGGTGTCGGAACTGTTGCAGCAGGAGTTGCCAAGGCAGGAGCGCAGGTAATACTTATTTCCGGATACGACGGCGGCACAGGTGCTGCACC
>JAAYBK010000256.1 GCA_012718885.1 Ruminococcus sp.
ATAATTAACATAAATCACTACATGAGCATTGCTTTTAACAGCCGCTCGTTTTTATTCAACAGTAACGCTTTTAGCGAGGTTTCTCGGTTTATCCACATCGTAGCCCTTAGCGACAGAAACATAGTAACCCAGAAGCTGGAGCGGGATAACTGCAAGGCTTCCTGCAAAGTGAGAGTCAGTCTGAGGAATATAGACAGTAAAGTCTGCGGTATCCTCCATGCTGTAATTGCCGTAGGTAGTCAGACCCATAAGGGAAGCGCCACGGCTCTTGACCTCGACCATATTGCTGACAGTTTTCTCGTAGAGATCCTGCTGAGTGAGGACACTGATAACGAGGATACCGTCTTCAATAAGGCTTATAGGGCCGTGCTTGAGTTCTCCGGCAGCATAAGCTTCGGAGTGGATATAGCTTATCTCCTTCATTTTAAGGCTGCCCTCAAGGCTGATAGCGTAGTCTATGCCACGGCCGATGAAGAAGGCGTCCTTAGCGCCGGCAAGCTTGTTTGCGAACCACTGGATACGCTCCTTATCCTCAAGTATCTTTTCGATCTTATCCGGGATAGTATAGAGCTCAGTGAGGAGCTCGCCGCATTTTTCCTCTGACAGTTCACCTCTGGCAACAGCGAACTGCATAGCGAGGAGGTAACCTGCGATGAGCTGAGTGCTGTATGCCTTTGTTGTGGCAACAGATATCTCAGGGCCGGCGAGAGTATAGAACACATTATCAGCTTCACGGGCGATAGATGAACCGACCACGTTTACGATACCAAGGGTTTTTATTCCCTTGTCCTTGGCTTCTCTGAGAGCAGCAAGGCTGTCGGCAGTCTCACCGGACTGGCTGATGATGATAACAAGGCTGTCCTTGACAAGTGTCATTTTCCTGTATCTGAATTCAGAAGCGAGCTCAACTCTTACAGGAATAGTTGTAAGATCCTCGATGACGTACTGAACGGCCATACCAACGTGATAAGCCGAACCGCAGGCAACGATATAGATCTGTGATATTTTCTGCATCTCCTCATCGGTTAGACCGATACCGGAGAAGTCGATCTTTCCGTTCTTGACAACGGAATTGATAGTATCCTTTACAACCTTTGGCTGCTCGTGGATCTCCTTGAGCATGAAGTGCTCGTAGCCGCCCTTTTCAGCAGCTTCAGCGTCCCACTTGATCTCAGTGACATCCTTCTGTATTTCCTCACGGTCGATATTATAGAAGGTGACGCTGCCTTTTTCCAGCTTAGCGATCTCCATATTACCGATGTAGTATACGTTTCTTGTATACTTGAGTATAGCCGGAACATCGGAAGCAACATATGTTTCGCCGTTTGAGATACCGATTATCATCGGGCTGTCCTTACGGGCAGTATAGATCTCGCCGGGATAGTCCTTGAACATAACGCAGAGCGCATAAGAACCTCTTATTCGGATCATAGCACGGGCAATAGAGTCAACCGGGCCGAGGCTGTACTTTTTGTAGTAGTAATCGATGAGCTTTACAGCTACTTCTGTATCAGTCTGTGATACGAATTCATAGCCGCTCTTTACCAGCTTTTCCTTCAGTTCCTGGTAGTTTTCGATGATACCGTTATGAACAGCGATAACATTCTCGTCATCACTTGCATGGGGATGAGCATTGAGGGCAGATGGCTCTCCGTGAGTAGCCCAGCGGGTATGTCCGATACCGCAGTTGCCCTTTACAGCATCGCCGTTATTTGTCATTTTTTTAAGTTCTTCAAGTTTGCCTTTAGCCTTGACTATCTCGGTATCTCCG
>JAAYBK010000257.1 GCA_012718885.1 Ruminococcus sp.
ATCCAGTTGTCGTCGTGGCTGTATGCCATGAGGAAATCAGCCTTATGAGTTCCCTCCTCAAGGACTGCCATTCCCTCAAGGTAATTGTCATCGTACTGATAGCTGCTCCATTTGCCTTTCTTCATCCATACAGGGATAGAGCTCTGGTCGGCAAAGTTCATCAGCAGCGGGAACAGGCTCACGCAGCATTTTACCTTCTTGTTCTTGACTGTTGCACGGAAGGCATAGCCGCCGCCCATACAAAGGCCGAAGTTTGCCATTCTTGTCTGGTCAAGCTTTTGGTGCTGGTCAACGAATTTGTATATAGCCTTGAATGCTGCCTCTATCTGAGGACCTCCGCATTTTATGTTATTATCGATTATGGCTGCGCCTGCGCCGGGCATATCCGGAGTAATAACGGCTATGCCTCTCTCGTTGAGGGGAGCAGCCAGCATTTCAAGCTCCTCCTTGCAGCTTCCGATACCGGAATAGGTAATTGCAACAGGATAGCTTGCTTTCCTGCCGGAATCCGGATAGTGTATGTATGCAGGCAGCTTTCCGAATTTGGTCTCAATCTCGATATACTCCACCTTGTTCCTGCAAAGCTTTATATACTGTTTATAGCTTTCCACAAGGCGGTGGTAGATCTCTCTTTTGTGGTCGAGATCCTCTATATTTATCATAAAGCAGGCATAATGGCACTGGGTTATCATCTTCGCATATTCTCTTGCGGAGATCTTGTTTCCGGCAGCCTTTGCCTTTTCAAGAAGCGCTGTGTAGTGAGTGATCTTTTCTTCCCATTCACCAAGCCATACAGCCTGTATCTTCTTGCCGCTCATAGCCTTTATAGCATCGACTTTTTTAAGTATGTACTCTATATCGAAGGGATCGCTTCCATAGAGGAGGGAGCGAGTAACTACGGGATTAAGAAGGTCTCTTATTGCCCATTTCATAATTATTCAGTTCCTTTCTGTCGGACGTCTCATCCGGTATACCGCCATGCGCCCTCACGGGTCATTTC
This sequence comes from Ruminococcus sp., assembly GCA_012718885.1. Classification (GTDB taxonomy): domain Bacteria; phylum Bacillota; class Clostridia; order Oscillospirales; family Ruminococcaceae; genus Ruminococcus. Next base: position 1,001 of record JAAYBK010000257.1, read on the forward strand.
CGTGAACTGCATATATATGCGGTATGGATCAACGTGTGTATGCTTTTGTATAAGAGACAGCATCCTGTCTGCGAACTCTTTCAGGAACCCTGCTTTGTCCTTGGAGTATTCCTCCGGGAGGATATATCTGAACTCCGCAAAGAATACAGTATCCTCGGAATTGTTCATGTACATGGAGCAATCGTCCAGCATGACCATTATTGCAGGGAGGGGCTTTTTTAGTATATTGGAAAGTTCCTTTGCAGTCTCATCAAGAAATAGTGTTTTGTCTGTTGGTGCGTTGAATCTGAAATTGGTCTTCATCTGTGCGATAGGCATTGTCAGTGTTCCTTTCCATTCATTCGTATCTGCGGAATACCAGTGTTGAGTTATGTCCGCCGAAGCCGAAGGAATTTGAGATAGCAGTATTGACAGTATGCTCCTGAGCCTTGTTGGGTACATAATTCAGATCAAGCTCAGGATCCGGAACGTCATAGTGTATTGTAGGAGGCACGATGCCTGTATTTATAGCCTTTATGCAGGCAATAGCCTCCAGTGCTCCGCCGGCGCCGAGTGTATGGCCGATGGAGGCCTTAACAGAAGAAACGGGTATATCATATGCTCTCGGGCCGAAAACTTCCTTTATTGCCATTGTCTCATAGAGATCATTAAGACCGGTAGAGGTGCCGTGAGCGTTTATGTAATCGACCTGTTCAGGGGAGATGCCGGCGTTATCGAGGGCAAGTCTCATTGACTCTGCCATGCCGACACCGTTGGTCTTGGGCGCAGTGAGATTGTGAGCCTCTCCGCACATTGAAGCGCCGGCCAGCTCGCAGTATATCTTAGCTCCTCTTGCCTTTGCAGATTCCTCGGATTCAAGGATGACTGTTCCGCCGCCCTCGCCCATGATAAAGCCGTCACGATCCTTTGTGAACGGTCTTGCAGCCGTGGCGGGATCAGGGTTGACTGACATAGCCAGGAGCTGGTTGAATCCGCTGACAACAAGGTGAGTAACTGTATTGGAGATACCTCCGGCAACTACCATATCGCAGAGACCGGATTCGATGAACTGCTTGCCGAGAGCGATAGCATAGGCTGATGAAGCGCAGGCTGTGCTCACATTGAAGGCAGGGCCTGTGAAGCCGTACCTTATGGAAACAAGGGCAGGGAGCTCGTTGGGCATCTTCTTCAGGGTGATGTTGAGGGGCTTTTCAAGCTCATAGTCCTCGTATGAATTATCGATAACGCCGTATATCACGCCGACCTTGCTGCCGTTATAGCTTTCGGTGTCAACGCCGCAGTCAGCGATAGCCTCTCCTGCGGAAGCAAGTCCCATGCGTGTGGTGGTAGTAGCTGCGTTGAGCTGGCGCTTTTTCCAGTACTTTGAAGCCTCAGCCTCAAAGGAATCATCAACCTCAGCGGCTACTGTAGAATCGTGTCCGTCCAGCGGAATGCGGGTTATTGTACGCATACCGCATTTTCCGGCGGTAAGATTCTCCCAGTATTCAGGAGCTGTGTTGCCTATGGAGGTAACTGCTCCGATACCTGTGATAACAACTTTTTTCATTTGCGAACCTCTTTTTAATGATTATAGTTGTTTGCTCAGCTGTAATAACGGTCCCATATTTCTTTTTCTCTGTGTTCATAGGATCCGTATCCATATTTATCGTGCAGGCGGTCAAGCTCTGCAAAAATAGCGTCTGCTCCAAGCTCGCTGTAGTATTCTGCCTGGGACTTTTCAAGTCCGAGAGTATCCTTTACAGCGTTGGCAAGACCGTTCTTCTGGCCGGTTTCAATCATTGCATTGAGCGTCTCATTGAGTATGAGCGCCAGCATTGAAAGCTTTGCGCTGCCGGCATCATTGCCGGTATCCGGAAGCTTTTCTCCGGCGAATCCGAGGAAGGTGCCTGTTTCTTTCGGGCAGCCATCTGCCAGCCAGCTGTTCATCTTCTCACAGCCGTATGCCAGAAGCTCCTTGTTGCGCTCTATGCGGAAATTGTCAGGGCTTCCTGCCATAAGTCCGAGACCAATGCTGTTAAGGACCTCAAACGGACCGGCAACAGTGAATACCTCGCTGAGAGCCTTGTCCAGCTCAGCCGGTGAGACATTATACTCCTCTGTAAGCTTTATCGCATGGGAGATCATGCAGGCGAGTATCTGATTGAGGTAGATGTGGTATTCTCCCGAGAAGGTGACAGGTGTCTTGTCCAGTGCATATATGAGCGGATGGAGACCTGTGAAATAAAGGGGTGAGGATTCCTGAAGTATATTCAGCTCAACATATCCTGTGAGCTTTACCGGATAGAAGAAGTGCATACCGAGGCAGCGCTCCTTTATCTTCATATCGCTGAATATCTCAGCGATATCCAGTGAAGAGGTATTTGTAAGGAGCATACACATGGGGGAAACTATCCTCTCCAGCTTTGCGAAGAGCTCCTTCTTTGCAGACATATCCTCATAAATGGCCTCAAGCACCATATTGCAGTCAGCAAAGTCATTGAGGTCGTTTGTGAAGCGGAAGATGTGCTTCTTGTCTTCATATTCGCCGAGGCTTAGCTTTCTGCGCTTGAGAGCCTTGTTGAGCTCCTTGAGGACAGCTTCTGTGTTCTCTTCTTCATTGCCGCAGATGTCGTATATCACGTATTCTGTATCCTTGAATTTGTCGAAAAACAGGCTGAATATATCCCTGCCCATTTTTCCGTAGCCGATAATTCCTATTTTCATTGCTGATTGCCTCCTTTTGAAGTGATATAATCCGAAAGGTATTTCTTCCGGAGTTCAGGGTCAAAGCTGCCGCAGCCGGAGATATGCTCTATCAGTCCTTCTGCCTCTGCCATACCCTGCTTCTTGCCAGTGAAGATATCGGCCCAGCCGATATCATAGGCCTCCTCTGCCGGGATCATATCTCCTGACATTACAAGCCTGTATGCGTTCTGTATGCCGCATATCTCAATAGTCCTTGCAGCTCCGCCAAGTGCGGGGAGTATGCCGAAGGTGGACTCCGGCTGGCCTATCCTTGCGTTTTTTTCGATTATCCTGTAGTGGCTGTTGACAGCGATCTCGCTTCCGGAGCCAATGCAGAACCCTGTTACGACACTTACTACGGGGAATGGCAGTTCACGGAGGAAGGTGAAAAAATGCTTCTGCTTTATATGTCCCTCAGGCAGCGTGCCTGTGGAGTCATCATAGCTCTCTTCTGCCGAGCGCTGCGACAGAGCATCAACGTCTGCACCAACGCTGAAGTGTCTTCCTGCGCCTTTGATTATAAGTCCCTTGCAGGAGCCAGCCTTTGCTGTTTCCTCTATTTCAGCCATTATCCTTTCGTATTCACGGAAGAAATCGGCAGTCATCAGGTTGTTTCCCGGCATATCCATGGAAAGGACGAGTATGCCGCCGTTGTTTTCAAGAATCATTCCTGCTGATTCACTCATTGCTGCCGCCTCCGTTCTTATCTGCCATGAGTCTGTAGAAGGCTCTGGATTCCATTTCGAGCAGCTCTTCCTGTGAAGCGCCCTTTCTTGCGGCGATGAATATGGCGTTTATTTCATTTATCTGCCGGCGTGACTTATCCTTGAAGAGCTTTTCCGGCAGCAAAGCTGCCTCCTCGTCTGATATTTTTAGGTCAAAAGCTGAGCGGACATCGATGTCACTGATATCTCCTGCGGCGGCTGTAATGAAAGGGGCGCTGCGGAGAAAGTCACGGGTCTTTTCGTCCGGGGCTGCAGCGCTCTGAAGGTGTACGATAATGAGTGCCGGAGAGCCCAGATCGGCGCTGCGAAGGCAGCTCAGGTCTGTGAACTCACTGACCTCCGTTACATTGTCTGTCTTATTTATTCTCATCGGGATCGCCCTCCAGGCATTTTATTACGAATTCGGGGATATCGCATATTATGCGATCCTTATCCACATAAGCCAGCTTGCCGGTGACTTTGCAGGCGGTAAGGCCGGTGGCTTCGTTTATTATCATATGGGTGTATTTTACAATGCCGCCTGAGCAGCTTAGCTCGCTGTCGATCCTGACCTGGTCAAGCATATGCAGCTCATGCATATAGCGCTGCCTGCTTTCCAGTATAACGGGGAAAAGCCCCTCTTCGACAATGGCGTCCAGCAGGTCATTCACCTTGAGGAAGTTCCAGAGGGCGGTCTCGGCATACTGTAGGTATACAGCGTTGTTTAAGTGCCCGAAGGAATCAAGTTCGTATCCTCTTACTGTCAATCGATAGGAGCTTCGTTTCATTTTTTGTCTGCCTCCGCAAGAGTTTTTTCAAACATTCCCTTTGAGGGATCCTCTGCTCCGGCGAGAGCATTATTGATGGTATCAAAAAGCGCATTTATCTGTGCAATAGACTTGCCGTCCAGAAGCTCTTTTACAAAGCTCTTTGTTTCCTCAAGGGAGTCCTTGCCTTCGCTGATCTTTGTTATAAGGCCTGCTTCGAGAGCGGCCTCGGCGGACAGCATCTCGCAGCCCAGTATCATCTGTACAGCTTTTTCTTTGCCGACGATACGGGTAAGCTTTTCCATGCCTCCCATACCCGGAACAACGCCGTGCATGACCTCAGTGAGGCCAAGGCGGGATTTAGGTGAAGCGATGCGGAATGTGCAGCTCATTGCTATCTCCAGTCCGCCGCCGAAGCAGCCGCCGTTTATAGCTGCGGCAGTGATGATGGGGAGCCGTTCAATAGTCCTGAGAAGCTCCCTTGCATTCTCCAGTTTTTGTGAGAGTTCGTCCTCACCGGAGCTGCCGAAGAGAGAAACATCTGCGCCATGTGAGAAATGCCTGCCGTTTCCTGTAATGACAAGCGCCCCGACCTGCGGATTTTCATCCAGCCAGCCGAGGAGCTCCTTACGGCCTATGAATTCCGGCTCAGTGAGCAGGTTCTTAGGTCCGTTGTTGATTGTGAGTACAGCAATATTATCCTCGGCGCAAAGCTCTGATAAATTTGATCTCAGCATTTGTGCCTCACTGATTCACGATATCGTTTCCGTACTGATAGATCTTGCAGAACATATCGACTACGTCGCTCATTGTGTCCATACGTGTCTTGAGCATATACTTGCCGATAGCCTGGAGCTTGATATCCATATCGTACTTGTCGGCAGTTATCTCGATAAGTTCAACGAACATAAGCGAATCGCTTCCAAGATCGTTCTGAGGATTTGTGTCCATAGTGATCTCGTCCTTGTCAACTTCACATTCCTCTGCATAGTAATCAAAGATCATGTCCTTGATCTCTTCCCTTATCTCGGGGGTGAGTTCTCTCATGGTAATAGCCTCCATAAATATTGATGGTATAAATGTGCAGGATATCCGGTTCTTACTGATATACATCTTCCAGGGTATATATCCTGCATTTTCTTTTGACTCTTGAGAATTTGTTCACTGCGCCGTTAGCGCTTGTGTCAAAGAATTCCGTTACTCCCATGTCAGCCAGTTTGTCGAGGGTGATATCCCAGCGTATGGGGGTATAGACATTGAGCTGATTCTCACGGAGAATATCTTCTCCCGTAGTCATTACTCTGTGATCGAATACTGAGATGATGGGGTATTCCGGCGGAGCATAGCTGGTGCTCCCGCAGAAATCTACATATTCTTTTGAGTACTCTTTCATGACCGGATGATGGTATGCCACGCCTGTACCGAAGCTGAAAGCTTTGAGTGCGCCTTCGTTCTGGCAGAGAGTGAGTGCTCTCTCAACAGCCTCTGCTCTGCCGCTTATCATAACGTGGAATTTGGAATTGCCGCTTCCTATCACCAGCTCATCAGGTGAGAAGCTGCTTTTGAGAAGCTCCTGTATGTCGTTGTACGAAAAGCCTATGACAACGCCCATATCCAGCTTCTGTCCGTGCTCGTCCAGACACTTCATGGTCGAACGGTTCGACATGATGATGTCCTGAGCAAATTCGTGGCTGACTGATCCGAAACAGCCACTTATACTTACGATGCCGGAACTGTAACCTGCGCCTATATCAGGTACTATCCCTTTTTCAATATAATATTCATGCACTACTCTGTCGCAGATAAGAGAAACTACCCATTCTGCGACTTTCCGATTATATACAGTATTTTTTTCTATGTCTTTATTCAGTCCAAGTCTTGTGAAGGCAGCGTCGAAGTAACAGATGTACCTGTCCATCAGCTCCGGAGGGAGCTTGACAAGCAGTTTTTCGGGTTTTGAGCCTATGCCGTTAAAGAGGAAAGCACGGCTGAAATTCTCCATACGCATCTCCTTGAAATGTATTTATATTGTACAATCACACTAACTATGATATCATTTTGGCTTGCTCCTGTCAAGTATAATCTACCATTTTCGTAAAATTTGAAGAAAAGCATAGAAAAAATCTTCCGGCTTCAATTATTTTTTATAAAAATGCGAAAATATACCGGTTGTAAACCGACCGTAATCTGCCTTATCAGGTCGTTTCAGCGTTTGCTTTGCGAACGGTGGCGGCTGCAAGACTGTAATTATAGGAAATTTCTATAAGCCAGTTAGCGAGATAAAAAAGGGGAGGCATCTTTGCTGATGAAGATGCTTCCCCGGATGATCGGCATATTGATATTACTTCTTTGCGTATGGTTTAAAAAGCTTGGCTTTGATGAAAGCAAATATCACTGCGGAGGTTATGAGTGCGGCAACGATAGCCTCAATAGTGCCGTTGATCGCAACGACTGAGAGGATGACACCCAGCACCTTGCTGTAGGCCATATCCTTTGCGTCAGCCCATTCATGGCCGAAGAATATGTAGATCATGCTCATTACGAGTATCGTATTTGTCATTGAGCCGGCAACGCCTGAAACCATAAGCGAGATCTTATTTGAAGCAGCCGGATCCTTTGCTCTGCTCTGAATGAGAGTATAGACATAGTAGGGAACTATGCCGACGAGGATACGGGGAACGAAGCAGACTATGAGTGCGAGAGGGCTTCCGCCGGCACCGTCTCCGATCTCTACGAACGGGGAGAAACAGAATGAGGTGATGCCCGGGGACATGGTGTTGTTTATAAGGCTTGTGAGGCCAAACATACCGCCGAGGAATCCGCCGTACTTAGGGCCGAGAAGTATCGAGCCCACTATGACGGGTATGTGTACTGTGGTCGCCTGTATTGCAAGCACAGGGATCTTGATGTAGCCTATGTACGGGACGAATGCAAGCACGAATATCAATGCGGTGAACATAGCGGCCTGAGCCATTGACCTGATGTTAATTCTGGTGTTGTTCATATTGACCTCCCTGGATATTTTTTGCGGAATCTATTACAATGATATCACGTTTTTAAGAAGATGTAAATAGATTTTTACGAAAAAAAGAAGAGATTATCCCGGAATTGGTCGAACAATCCACAGACTTTCAGGACAGAAGATGATTCCGGAAATGAAGAGCATTAATTGTCAGATCAAAATATACTATACGGATAATATCAACAAAAGCCTTGACGCAGTATTGAGAAAAACAGGTTATATTTTTATAGAATGATTTATTAACAAAGACTCGCTCTTTTTGCTAAATAGCTTGATTTACTGGGATATAGCCACAATGCTATTGTCAATGTATACAAATAATACTAAAAAAATTCTATTATTTATGAATTGGGAAACAAAGGCGAAATATTGCAATTTGTATATAAGTATGGTATAATGGAATTACATAAATTAATAGATAATGCCTTGTCCCCTGCGTACAGGCAGTTGAACGGGCGGAAGTCGGCGGAGTTTATGTTAAAATATTTAGGAAAGGATGAAAAGTCATGAAAAAATCAATGGGGAAACGCTTGATAAGCGGCGTTACCTCGGCGGTTCTGGCGGTGACGTATACCTGCAATCTCAATGGTATCATACCCGGACTGCGGGATGGATCTCTGGTAAAACCAAAGGTCGCCAAGGCAGCCTCGGACGGCACACCGCATGATAAGGATGGACTGCCGCTCTTGAGCATGGGCTATGAGAGCTCAAGGTGGTATCGTGGCGGCCCACTGGGCATTGCGGGAGATTTCCATATCTTTGCATTCGACAGCGCTACCGTTGATAAGCATACGAACGGTAACGTGGCAGCTCCAACGGTCATCGGCGGTAATGCGTCTCCGAACCAGTACATCGGACGTCTCGTAAACGTAGTCGGTAAGGATTGGGATACGAACGTCGTTACACTGAACAACATCTCAGACGTGGTCATCCCTGCGGACTATGAGCTCTACGCTCAGATCCCGGAAGATGGCAAGCTCACTTATCCGTCGGATAAGCTGAAGTTCAATCTCTATGATGCGGAACATAACAAGATAGACATGAACAGTAATGCTGATGTCCCGTCTTATATGGGCCACTGGACAGAGAACTTCATAAACTTTGAGGAGCTGGAGAGATATTACGATACGCTTTCGGATAATTTCGCCAATAAGCCCGACAGTGTAAAAAACTATCAGATAGTTGATACTACTGAGACGGACAGAGATATCTATATCTGGCTGAATCCCGAGGGCGAGAACGTTATCAATCTCAAGCCGGAGGATTTCCTTAACTCTCAGGGAGCTGCGGATCACTGCAAGGTGCATATCCTCGGTCTTAACCTTGAGGAGCATATGACGACCTATACCGATAAGGACGGAAATCCTGTCGAGGTTATGGGTACCAGAATCAACGGCAACCAGTCACTTATCTTCAACATCGATCTCGATGGCTTTGAAGGTGATACTTTTGATTTTGAGAATTATTCGAGAAATATCGAGTATTACGGCATCGAAACAGCAGATATCCAGATCGCTGATGTTGCAAGCGCTGATAAGCTTGAGATCAAGAACGGTGAGGGAACAGTTGTAAACGGTACAAACGTGCTGCTCAACTTTGCACACGCTCCCGAGTGTGTCGATAACGAGCCGGCACTCAGAGTCAATGTAGGCCTTTCTACAAACTCTATCCTTGCTCCCGACATCGATCTTCATGTAAACAACACCAACGGTACATTCATAGCCCAGGATGTTACAGTTGAAGGCGAAACTCATATGGCCTACTTCATGCAGCCTCTCAGCGACAAGACAGAAGGCGACATCACAGTTGGCAAGACATGGAGCGACGGCAATGATATCCATTCAGCAGATGAGGTAAAGGTAACTCTTTACCGTACTATCGCAGGTGATGTTGACATCAGCAGACTTGCAGATATGTCTGAAGCTGAAAAGACAAGATACGAAGAGACTTTAAGGACAGAGGAAGAAAACCGTGCCGATGCCCTGGCTGAGCTCTGGAAGAATTCAATTCTTTTTGAGGAAACAGTTCCGAAGAACAATGATCTTCCGGAAGGCTATAAGTACGATGAAAACGTAGAGCCGAACAGCGACATAAAGCTGTTTATACGTGCTCTCGAAACAAGCGGTGACAGGAAGGGTGAGCCCGTAAGCAACGGCGATATTCTCCAGAACATTAGCGGAATAGGCGACAGAAAGCTCAGATATTGCTTCGACGATTATTCTATCGGTGTTATAAATGCGGAGAAGATCAACGATGAAAGCGGTACTCACTACGAATTTAAGGATTACAATGATATCTTTACTTTCGATCCTGCTACAAAGGCTATCAAGGTATCCGATGCAGTTCTCACAAAGCTGAAAGAGACTAACACATACGAGAATACCTTCTGGATAGGCTCCCCGTACAGGGAAAACAACAACGACAAGTTCGACAAGGGCATCAAGTTCTCTATCGATGATGACGGCAACGTTACATCTATAGACGGGAAACCTGTTTCCGAAGTATATGCTCTTCAGTGCGAAAAGGTAGATACACAGATATTGAACGCCGGCAACTCATGGTCATACAAATGGGAAGATATGCCGAAGCTCAATGATGACGGCTTCACATGGTTCTACTATGCAGTTGAGGAGCCGGTAGAAGATTATGAGACATCCTACGAAAACAACGGACTCGTTGGCGGTCAGGATGTATCGATCGAGATCACAAACTCCAAGGACGAGACTCCTGATAAGCAGACTGCTTTCAGCATAAGCAAGAACCTCTCAGAGGACGGCGCTGTCAAGTCTGAGGTGGTTGAAGGCGCAAAGTTTGTGCTCAGCAAGGCTGACGGTTCTTCATTGGGAAGCATCTATGCCGGAAAGCCTGAGGAACTTGCTTCACTCAGAGCAAATGTAAGGAGCACAGATTCAGCTATTACTGAAGGTGATGCTTCCAAGAACTATAAGGCTCTTGAGATCAGCGGATGCACTTCAGGCACAGGATATACCATAATAGGAAGCGACCTTTCCTATTTCACAGCAGATGGAACAGATATATCCTCGCTTGCTACCCGCAACAGCATTACTAATAAGTATGAGTACAGAGGATCCATTAGCGGCGACAAGCTCGTTGTTGACGGATTCACTCAGGGAAATTATACTATAATCTTTTCTGACGGAACAGAGTATAAGATCAATGCCAAGGGCGAAGAGACTGCTCTTACAGTTGCTGATGACGTTCTCGTCAACAAGAAGGCAGAGCTTTCAAGTGACGGAAAATATGAATTCGTAGGCGGCCAGATCGAGATCAATAACCTCCCGGCAGGCAGATATACTCTTCAGGAAACTGCTTCGCCAAACGGATATGAGAAGGTCAATACCACATTCACATTTGACGTTGATGAAGATGGCAAGGTTTCACTGGCAGATGTTTATTCTGACGGTGAGATAACAGTCTCCGCTGACGGCAGCCAGATAAACGTCGGAGATAAGATCTCTGAGGTCAAGATATACAAGTATTTTGACAGAAAACCAAATACCAATCCTACAGGCATGGGCCCCGGCCTGGGAGGCCTCGGAGCCGGAGGAACAAACAACGGAGCAGAGCTTGAACTGAAATTTGTTCAGGCGGACACAAGCAAGGGTGCTGTAACTATAAGCGGCGCTGATACTATAGCTGAGGGCGAGTCAGTGGTATGGAATACCAGGGACGCAAATCCGAAGTCCTTCAAGGGACTTATGGACGGAACCTATGAGCTCGTTGAAAATTCAGCTCCAGGCAACTACAAGAAGCTTGAAACTGTAAAGACTATCGTTATCAAGGACGGCGTTATCTCCGAAGGCGGAGACAGCGATGACGGATCTGCTTCCAAGGAAGCTTCCCTCATAAATACACGTTATGAAAAGATAATCCTTACAAAGACTGCTGTTAATGAAGCCGGCGAGACAATATCTCTCGGAACCAACAATGCTACCTTCACTATCGAAGGCATTGACGGCGCAAAGGTCGCTGGCATAACAGTAAACAACTATCAGGTCAAAGAAACTGACCTTGTAGACGGCAAATATGAATTCACAGGAAACGATATCGCATTTGAGAGACTGAGGGACGGTAAGTACAAGGTCTCTGAGATCACTCCTCCTGACGGATTTACAGCTATCGGCGATTTCATTTTTGAGGTCTCTGGTACGGTCGGCATTATGCCTAACGGCAAGGTCACAAGTGTTACACCGGCTAATGAGGGCGAAGCGACCCTCACAGATGACGGCAGGATACTTGTTACTGACAAGGCTTCTAAGGTAGTCCTGAACAAGAAGGCTGTCAATGAGAACTCCGAGGAGATCCCGCTCGACAGCGATAACAAGGCTACATTCTACCTCAAGGGCAGCAAGCTTGAGGGAGTAAAGGTGGGAGAACACGTTATAACTGCTGAAGAAGCAGCTTCCGGAAGCTATATGTTCTCCGGCAATAACGTTACATTTGAAGGCCTCAAGGACGGCTCTTATACATTAATAGAGTATGTAGCTCCTGACGGCTTTACAACTATCTCCAACTTTGATTTTGAAGTTGCAGACGGCAAGGCAGTTCCAAGCGGAGCTTCTACAACAGGTGAGGCAATCGTCGATGCTGATGGAAACATCATCATCACAGATAAGATCTCAACTATCAGCCTGGACAAGAAGACTTTCGGCGGAGAGCCTCTTGCAGACGGCAATAATGCAACATTCACTCTTAAGAGCGTAACTGCTGGCAATCTCATCGGCGTTAAGGTAGGCGATGTTACTATCGCTGCTGATACTGAGGGATATGCAGACAACAGCTACACATTCACAGCTAACAATGCAACCTTCGTTGGTCTTAAGGACGGAGACTATGTCCTCACAGAGGTAGCTTCTCCTGACGGATACCAGAAGGTAACGACAGACTTTGAGTTTACTGTACATAACGGCGTTATCAAGAACAGAAACGTTGTTACAGACGGCAACTCAAAGATAGAAGCAGAAACAGGCAGCCAAAAGATCGTTGTTACAGACGATATCTCTACGATCCAGATCAGCAAAAAGGCTATTGACGGATCCGGCAGCGAGATAACACTTGACAGTGAGGATGCTTCACAGGTGGCAGAGTTTACTCTTACAGGCACAGACCTCGAAGGAGTAAAGGTCAACGGCAAGGCAATAGCCGGTGAAGACCTTGTTGATAACAGCTTCACATTCAAGAGCAACGATACCAAATTTGAAGGTCTTAAGGACGGTACATATACTCTTACTGAGGTAACTGCTCCGGAGGGCTTCGAGAGAGTTACAACTACATTCCAGTTCGTTATCAAGGACGGTATCATCACTGACTCAAGCACATTGGGCACAAGCGGTGACACCGAGACCGTGATAGCTGCTGACGGCACAAAGAAGATCGTTGCAACTGATAAGATCTCTACTGTAAATATCAATAAGAGTGCAGTTGATGGTTCAGGTGCGATCGTTGAGCTCGACGACAGCGATGCTAAGCAGCAGGCTAAATTTACTATTATAAGTAAGCAGGACGGCAAGCTGGTTGGCGTCAAGATCGGAAATAAGATCCTTGTTGCTGAGGACATTGTTGATAACGGATACACATTTACCGGAAATAATACAACATTTGAAGGCCTGAAGGACGGCGACTATATCCTCAGAGAGGAGACTGCTCCGGACGGATTCACAAAGGTAGTATCTGATTTCGAGTTCTCTATAGTTGATGGTAAGACAATTCCGGGCACAGCTTCTACAACAGGTGATGTTGAGATAGATGAGGACGGAAATATCATCGTTACAGATAAGATATCCACTATAAACGTAAGCAAGGAAGCTCTTGGTTCAAAGCCACTGGCTGACGGCAATCAGGCTACCTTCACACTTAAGATGACAAAGGATGCTGACGAAGACGATTCAACAGCTCCTTCACTCAACGGTGTTACTATCCAGCCTAAGGGCGGATCAAAGATCACCCTCGAGGATACCGATACCTACACATTCACAAGCAACGATGCAACCTTCGAGGGACTGAAGGACGGTACATATACTCTTACTGAGGTAACTGCTCCAGAGGGCTACAGAAAGGTCACAACAGATTTTGAATTCGTTGTTGAGAATGGTAAGATCGTATCAAGCACTACTGCAACAACCGGCAAGTCCGAGATCAAGGTCGAGGACGGTACAGACAATATCGTAGCTACTGATGATATCTCTACTGTCGTTATCGACAAGAAGAAGATAGACGGTTCTGATTTTGACAGCACTGACGCAACTCAGGTAGCTAAGTTCACTATCAAGGGCGATGACCTTGAGGGCGTTCTTGTTAATGATGCAGCTATAAAGGCTGAGGATATCAATAACGGCGCATACACATTCGAGAGCAACGAAACAAAGTTTGAAGGTCTGAAGGACGGCACATATACTCTCATCGAAGAGGTTGCTCCTGACGGATACACTGTAGTTTCCGAGTTCACATTTGAGATCGTTGAAGGAAATGTCGTTGTGAAGGACGTTCCTACTACAACAGGCAAGGTTGAGATCAAGGAGGACGGTACAGTACTTATCCTTGACGATATCTCAACGATCGAGATCAGCAAGGAAGCATTCGGCTCCAAGCCGCTTGCTGACGACAACAAGGCAACATTTACTCTCAAGATGACCGAGGGAACTGACACAGCAGCAGGTCCTTCACTCAGCGGCGTATCCATACAGCCTAAGGGTGAGGAGGCATTCATTGCAGATGATACTGATACAATAGTATTCAAGAGCAATGACGCTGTATTCAAGGGACTCAAGGACGGTAAGTACGAGCTCGAAGAGACAACAGCTCCTGAGGGATTCACCAGAGTAACAACAAAGTTCATATTTGAGATCGAGAACGGCGTTATCAAGGACGGCGCTGAGACCGTTACAAACGGCAACTCCTCTATCCTTGCAAGAGACGGAAAGACTATCGTTGCAACAGACGATATCTCAACTGTTCAGATCAACAAGAAGGCTATCGACGGTACAGGTACAGAGGTAACACTCGACAGCAGCGACGAGAGCCAGGTAGCTAAGTTCACTCTCAAGGGTAAGGACCTCACAGGCGTTCTTGTAAACGGCGAGGCTATTACAGAAGAGAACAAGACAAGCTACACATTCACAAGCAACAGCACAAATATTGAAGGCCTGAAGGACGGTCAGTATACTCTCGTAGAGGAGACTGCTCCCGACGGATTCACAGTAGTATCAGACTTTGAGTTCTCTATCGTTGACGGTAAGGCAGTTGCCGGAGCAGCTTCAACAACAGGCGATGCTGTTGTTGATAAGAACGGAAACATCATTATCACAGATAAGATCTCAACAGTCAAGATCGACAAGAAGGCTATTGACGGAACAGGTGCAGAGGTCGAGCTCGATTCCGCAGATGAGAAGCAGCAGGCTACATTTACTATCAAGGGCGA
>JAAYBK010000258.1 GCA_012718885.1 Ruminococcus sp.
TGTTCACATCATTGGGATCCGGAGATGGCGGCCTGTTATCATCAAGCAGCATTATCGGTATCCTTATAGGTGTTGGCGTAATGTTCCTGCCTAAGATACTGACATTGGGTATCACCATTGTGGGCGGATGTATTTTCCTTGTACTTGGAATAATAAGGATAATAAAAGCCCTGTGTTCTCAGAACTCTCAAAGCAACAGAATCCTAAGCGGTATCATTGGCGGTGTACTTGTTCTGTCGGCTATACTTCTCTTTGTCAATCCTTTCTCTGCAGCCAGTGCCGCAAGAGTAATTGTAGGACTGATAATGATCGTTTACGGTGTTTTCAACGGATATGTTGCCTACGAAATATCAAATCGAAATGCAGGATATACTTCATCATCCCCCGATATCATTGATGTAAATAATTTCTCTGTGCACGATGATAAGTAATTACTTAGGAACTGAATATAAAGAAAATGCTGCACAGAAAGCTGTGCAGCATTTTTTACTATTTTCTTGCGACAACATAAAAACGATGCGTATGTCCGGAAACAGAGCCCTGTTTTCTTATCCCCTCTTCTACAGCAAGAAGCCTGTCGAAGCATCTGTCAACAGAAAAATCTACAAATTCCCATTCGATTATCCTGGCGAACCAGACCAGTGCTCCAGTATCATAAAATCGTATAGGACGGAAAGCTTCATCTCTTTCTAAAACTGAAAATCCGGCTCGCACAAGAGAGCTTATACAATGTTCAAGATCATGTTCTTTGAAGGAGATCTCTGTCCCCGGCAGCAATTTTTCAACAAGCTCCCGATCGTTTTTCTCTCCGACCTGCTGAGTTACAAATACTCCACCCGGCTTAAGGATTCGGTAAAGCTCCTCGTTCTCGAATGATCCGTGTCGGTTTATAACGATATCAAAACTTTCGTTTGAAAACGGCAGGTTGTTATAATCCGTTACTTCGTGGAAGTCTATGCCGAGCGGCGCTAATTTATGCCTGCAAAGCTCTACATTAGGCGGATAGCCTTCTGTCGCACTCGTATTATTATAGGGATGTCCCAGACTGAGAAGGAATTCTCCACCGCCAGTGTCGATATCAAGGAGCTTGTCAGTATCGTGCCTGTACCTGTTTATAGCTTCCTTATAGTCCCATGGAAGCTTATCTTCCTCTGAATCAAATCTGTTCTCGATATAACTGAAATCCCAGCCAATTATCTTAGCATTTTGTTCTTCTTTTTTCCAGGATTCTCTTAATTCTTCTATGTTCATAATAACTACTCCTATATTTTTAATTCAATAAGGTGCAGTCAACTGATAACATCAATTACTCGGTGCGATCTGTTATCAAATTTCAAAACTGCACCGAGAATTTATCTCGCATCATATAATTAATACCTCCGCTTTTTATAATCTTATTATATCCTGCGTGGATAGCATTGTCAATACCATAATATAGAATAGCTCATATAAGTGGAGTTTTAATTTATCTATTTTTTTTGTCGAAACCGGTTATATCCTTTATAACTTCACCTGCAATTATAAGACCTGCAACAGATGGGACAAAAGCATTAGATCCGGGGATCGCACGGCGGCTTGCCGGGACTTCCTCACGAAAATCCACATCATCAGACGTCTGGATCGGCTCTTCCTTTGAATAAACGACTTTGAGTTTTTTTACTCCGCGTCGCTTTAGTTGATATCTCATTACCTTAGCAAGTGGACAAACCGATGTCTTATATATATCCGTCACTTCAAATGCGGTAGGATCAATTTTATTCCCTGCACCCATTGAACTGATAACAGGTACACCTGCTGCCTTAGCTTGCATTATTATTTCTATCTTCCCTGTAACTGTATCTATCGCGTCAACAACATAGTCATATTGTGTGAAATCAAAATCGCCTGCTGTTTCAGGCATAAAAAATGTTCTGTAGGTTTTGACTTTACACTCCGGATTGATATCGAGGATACGCTCTTTTGCTATATCTACCTTGTACTTTCCAACTGAACTAAGCGTTGCGATTATCTGTCGATTGATGTTAGTCATACTTACAGTGTCATTATCAATAAGATCAAGGGCACCTAAACCGGAGCGTGCAAGAGCCTCAACTGTATGGCCACCTACTCCGCCTATACCAAACACCGCCACTCGTGCATTTTCAAGCTTTTCTATGCCGGCTTTTCCAAAAATAAGACCTGTTCTTGCAAATTGTTCAAGCATTGTTTTTCCTTTCCAAGTACGAAAAGCTCCGGTAAAAATATTTACCGAAGCTTTGTTGTTTATATCGATTTAGGGATCTTTTTTATAACAGCTTCATATATAACAACTGAGCTGACAACACCCATAATTCCCTGCGCTACATTGCCGACGATTCCGAGTGCAGCAGTTGCTGCTGAACCGTAAAGCAACGCTTCAAAAACAAAGTATCCGGAGATCATTACGATCTCAGCCGCTATGGCTCCGGAAATTCTTCCAAGAAGACCGTGTTTCTTTCCTGAAACGAACTTGAATACTCCGTATGACGCTACAGCCATACCGCCTTTAATAATAAGTGTTGCAACTGCATAAACTGCATATCCGGCAAAAAGGTCTGCCAGTGCAGAGCCAATTCCGGATGCTGCAGCACCATAAAATGGACCAAGAACCCATGCCGAAACATTAACAAGACAATCTCCAAGGTTTACATACCCTTTGGTTGGAGTAGGTATCCTTATCAGCATAGTTGCAACGCAAGTCAGAGCTGCAAAAAGTGCTGAAAGAGTTATAAGTCTTATTTTTTTGCTGTTCAATGGAAAAAACTCCTTTCAAATAATTGGAATTATTTTACTGCATCGAATCCCTTCTGAAGATCGGCTATGATGTCGTCAATATGCTCTGTTCCGATAGATAGACGGACTGTAGTCGGTTTTATGCCGGAAGCGAGCAGTTCTTCCTCACTTAACTGTGAATGGGTTGTTGATGCAGGATGTATAACAAGTGACTTTACATCAGCTACATTTGCAAGAAGTGAGAATAATTCGAGGCTTTCTGTAAATTTTTTTGCTGTCTCGGCATCGCCTTTGATATCAAATGTAAATATAGATGCAGCACCGTTCGGAAAATATCTGTCATATAACTCCTTAGCTTTTCCCGTCTCCTGTGAAGGGTGATTTACACTTGCTACCTGAGGATGCGACTTAAGGAATTCTACGACTTTAAGTGCATTCTCTGTGTGTCTTTCGAGACGAAGTGACAGCGTCTCAAGTCCCTGTAAGAGAAGAAATGAGTTAAATGGAGATATAGCAGCACCTTGATCTCTGAGAAGAGTTGTTCTTATCTTTAAAATGTATGCAAGATTTCCGCAGGCCTCTGTAAATACTACACCATGATATGACGGATTTGGCTTAGACAGTCCAGGGAACTTATCGTTCTGAGCCCAGTCGAATTTGCCTGAATCAATGATAACACCGCCCATTACTGTTCCATGTCCACCGATGAACTTTGTAGCTGAATGAACGACTATATCTGCGCCATGTTCTATAGGTCTGAGAAGATAGGGAGTAGCAAATGTGTTATCAACTATAAGCGGAATCCCGTGCTTGTGTGCTATAGCAGATATTGCTTCTATATCGATCACAGATGAATTGGGATTGCCAAGTGTTTCGGCATAGAACGCTTTGGTGTTAGGCTTGATAGCCTTCTCAAAATTCTCCGGATCACTCGGATCAACGAAGGTTGTCTCTATACCCTGATCCTTAAGTGTATGGGAAAGAAGATTGAAAGAGCCTCCGTAAAGATTTGTAGAGGAAACGATGTGATCGCCTGCAAGAGCTATATTCTGTATAGCATAAGTTATTGCTGCTGAACCAGAAGCAACTGCAAGTGCGCCTGCACCGCCTTCAAGGGCGTTTATTCTCTCTTCAAAAACACTTGATGTAGGATTCATCAATCTTGTATAAATATTGCCGGGGACGGTCAGACCGAAACGACCGGCAGCTGTAGCTGAATCCTTGAACACATAAGATGTTGTAGCGTAGATTGGAACAGCTCTTGAATCTGTTGCGGGATCGGGGGTCTCCTGACCTGCGTGTACCTGTAAAGTTTCAAATTTATAATTGCTCATAATATCATACCTTTCATAATTGATTTTGATCTGTCTACCTTTCCTGTAGGTTGTATATACTATACCATACAATTCATACTATGTCAATAGGTTTACAGATACATAATAATTATGATAGGTTATAGATTAAATCTATAACTGATACTATTCAATTTAACAGGGAGACATTTTGTCCGGTTAATAGGCAAACGTCTCCCTTGAATGATTATTTTGTGCCAAACATTCTGTCGCCGGCATCGCCGACACCGGGAACAATGTATTTTTCTTCATTGAGGCCCTCATCAAGAGCACCTGTATATATATCCACATCAGGGTGTGCCTTCTTGATGGCAGCTACGCCTTCAGGTGAACTGAGGATGCACATGAACTTTATGCTCTTTGCACCTTTTTCCTTAAGGATATTTATTGCGGATACAGCTGAATTTCCTGTTGCGAGCATAGGGTCGACTATTATGGCGTCTCTCTCAGCTATATCCTCAGGGAGCTTTGAATAGTAATGTACAGATTCCTTTGTATCAGGGTCACGGAAAAGACCGATGTGACCGATCTTTGCAGCCGGAACAAGTTTTGTTACGCCGTCGATCATACCAAGTCCGGCTCTGAGGATCGGTATGAAAGCAAGCTTTCTGCCTGAGATGATCTTGGTTTTTGCAACGGCAAGAGGAGTTTCGATCTCGATCTGTTTGAGAGGCAGGTCTCTTGTAGCCTCATAACAGATGAACATAGCAACCTCTGATACGAGTTCTCTGAATTCCTTTGTACCTGTGGTTTTATCTCTGAGAAGAGAGATCTTGTGCTGTACCAGCGGATGATCGATGATATGTAAATTTGACATAAAATTACTTCCTTTCAGTTTTTATTTTCAATTGCGGTTATAAGATCAACACGACGTTTATGGCGTCCGCCTTCAAATGGTGTTGTAAGGAATATCTCTGCAAGCTCACAGGCCAGTCCTGGTCCCATAGTTCTTGCACCCATACACATAACATTTGAATCGTTGTGAAGTCTTGTGTATTTAGTTGAGAAGGAATCAGCGCAAAGAGCTGCTCTGATACCGTTTATCTTATTTGCAGCTATTGACATACCGATACCGGTGCCACAGATGAGTATACCCTTCTCTGCCCTGCCGGATGTGACCTCCTCGCAGACCTTCTCAGCCATATCAGGGTAATCACATGGCTCGCCGTCTGTTCCCATATCGTTAAATTCAAAGCCCTTTTCCTTAAGAGTATCGATTATCGTTTTTTTGAATTCCACACCTGCGTGGTCGCAACCTATTGCTATCATTTATCTTACTCCTATCTGTAAATTAAGCCAATACGAACAAATTTCATTTGTTTTTTTCTTCAAGGTCTTTTTCAGCCTTGACCTTCTGAAGATATGACACTTCAAGTTCCTCTGGAGGAATATGCTGTTTTGATGCTCCTGCAAGACATATGCCGACTGCATTCTGTAAACGACTCTGTGGAGGAGCAATTATAAACATTGGCGAGTTATAATCCGTGAAGAAATCTGTTGCACCGTCTCCGCAGATAAGCACCTCTTTTCCGGCAAATGCAAGCTCCTGTGCAAGCTCATCTCGGGAGATAAGTCGCTCCTTGTAAAGAAGCTCAATACTGAATCCGTCACAATTATAAATGCAATTGTAAACTATGTCCCCTCTTGCCTTCATTATCGCACATATCATGCCTTTATATGGGATATTATTGCAGGCAAGTCCTTCAAGAGTTGATACACCGCAGCATTTGATGTCAAGTCCGAAGCACAGGGCTTTTACGGCCGCAACGCCTATTCTTAGACCCGTATACGAGCCTGGACCTGCGGCAACTGCTATCGCTCCCAGGTCTGACAATGTCTTTCCGGCCTGAGCGATAATGTCCTTAACTATGGGCATTATCACCTGCGAATGAGTTTTTTGTGCATAAAGCGTGTTCTGGGCGAGGAACACTTCCTGCTCAGTATCAAACAGCGCTGCTGAAGCATTTTTTCCGGAGGTGTCAATTCCAAGAATCAGCAAATCTTCCACCGTCCTCTATTATTATCTCACGCTCAAGTTCACTGAGCGTATTAATTGTAATATATATGGTATCTTTCGGAAGAAATTCATCAATGTTCTCCGACCATTCAACTGCCGCAACGTTGTCCTCAAAGGGATAATCGTAGAAACCGGTGGATTCAAGGTCATCGCCGTTTTCTATGCGGTACATATCAAAATGGTACAGATTGATCGTCTTGCCACGGTACTCGTTCACCAAAGCAAATGTCGGCGAGGTCACGTTATCGTCAAGTCCCATTCCGATAGCAAGGCCACGGGTAAAAGTTGTCTTGCCGGCACCGAGCCCGCCTTTATAGGCGATCATATCGCCCGGTTTCAGCAAAGCACCAAGTTTGCAGGCTGTGTCGATAGTTTCTTCCGGAGAATGTGTTATTGCTCTTATCATATCAGAAAAGTCCTGTGATATTTCCGTTATTATCGCAGTCGATATTGAATGCAGCTGGATTTTTTGGAAGTCCCGGCATTGTAAGAATATCACCTGTGTAGATAACGACGAATCCTGCACCTGCTGAGAGCTTAGCATCACGGACTGTTATATTGAAATTCTTAGGCTTTCCGAGAAGTGCAGGATTATCGGAAAGGGAATACTGAGTTTTGGCAACACATACCGGAAGATCCCTGAAACCGATACCCTCGATCTCTTTGATAGCCTTTTCAGCCTGTGCGGTAAAGGTTACGTCATCAGCACGATAGATCTCTCTTGCGATAGTTTCTACCTTGTCCTTGATCGACATTTCGGTGCTGTAGAGCGGCTTGAACTCAGAGCTGTTCTCTGCACAGAATTTAATCGTCTCACAAACCTTCTCTGCAAGATCGATTCCGCCTTCTCCGCCCTTTGCGAACACTTCACACATGGACACCTCAACGCCCATTTCAGCACAGAAATCCTGAACGAACTTGATCTCCTGATCTGTATCAGTGCCGAATCTATTGATCGCAACAACTACCGGAACATGATACTTATGCATATTCTCTATGTGAGTCTGGAGATTGATTATACCCTTTTCAAGTGCCCACATATTTTCCTTTGCAAGGTCGTTCTTCTGAACACCACCGTTGTATTTCAGAGCTTTTATAGTTGCAACAAGGACAACGCAGGCTGGAGTAAGTCCTCCGTAACGGCATTTTATGTCAAAGAATTTTTCAGCACCAAGGTCAGAACCGAAACCGGCCTCTGTGATGCAGTAGTCTCCAAGCTTAAGCGCAAGCTTTGTAGCTCTTATGGAGTTACATCCATGAGCAATATTTGCAAAAGGGCCGCCATGGATGAAAGCAGGATTATTCTCAAGTGTCTGCACGAGATTTGGCTTGAGAGCATCCTTCAAAAGAGCAGTCATTGCACCGCAGGCACCAAGCTGCCTTGCAAAAACAGGCTCGCCTGCATAGTTGTATGCTACAAGAATATTACCTATACGCTCCTTAAGATCGGCAATATCAGTGGCAAGACAAAGTATAGCCATGATCTCAGAAGCAACTGTTATATTGAAGCCGTCCTCTCTGGGAACTCCGTTTGCCTTTCCTCCCATACCGATAACGATGTTTCTAAGCGCACGGTCGTTCATATCAAGGCATCTCTTGAACATTACTCTGCGGGGATCTATACCAAGTTCATTTCCCTGCTGAAGATGATTGTCAAGCATTGCACAGAGAAGATTGTTTGCTGCTGTTATAGCGTGCATATCGCCTGTGAAATGAAGATTTATATCTTCCATAGGGACTACCTGAGCATATCCGCCGCCAGCAGCTCCTCCCTTCATGCCGAAAACAGGTCCGAGAGAGGGTTCGCGCAGTGCGAGAACAGCGTTTTTACCTATGCGTCCCATAGCTTCAGCAAGTCCAACACTTATTGTTGTCTTTCCTTCGCCTGCCGGAGTTGGATTTATAGCCGTAACAAGTATCAGCTTTCCGTCCTCGCGAAAAGCAAGCTTTGAATAGAGATTTTCGGAAAGCTTTGCCTTATAGTGCCCATATGGTTCAAGGTCGTTTTCATCTATGCCCAGTCCTGCTGCAATCTCAGTTATTTTCTTCATTTTCGCATTCTGAGCTATCTCAATATCAGTTAACATAAAAAACAGATACCTCCGTTCAAAAGTCTATATTTTATTATAACACTATTATTATAAAAATGCAAGACAATTTAGTTCATATATAAAATAAGTTGTAATAATCTATTAATTGACATAATTCGTGAGATGTGATAAAATAATTATAAAATTACTTGTCGGGAGGCCTCTAATTGAAAAAGCAAAGAATAATTCCAATAATATCTGCTGCTGCTTTAGGAATGTCGGTGTGTAGCTGTTCTTCCAAAAGCTCAAGCTCTTCGGAAGCTGAGAAGCCAGTTGGGCATACTGCTCCTAAAAATATCACTTTTGCATGGCAGGAAGCATACAAAAGCCAACTTGACAGCTTTAGTACATCAGCCGATTTTTCTAAGGATTCACGTTTTGATCTCCGTGACCTCAATAAGGATGGCACGCCGGAACTTATCATTTCACCAAATTCCACTCCTAATTCTCCTTGCCAGCTTTATACTTTTTCAGGCGGAAATATCGTATCCCTCGGGGATAACGGCGGCTACGGCTGCTTTGAGTACTATCCTGCCAGCGAATTCATAAGCAATGAACACAGCGGCCAAGGTTTTATAATAGGTGAATTCAGGCGCCTTGTTGACGGAGAGCTAAAAACCGATATAAGTTACTATAACAACGCTGATTCGGCCGCCTCCGGTGCTTTGATAACATATGAAATCAACAAGGAAGAAGTAACTCTGAAGGAGTATGATGAGGCACTTGAGCTTTTCAGAGCCAATCCTTCGCTTACTATCGGAAGAAAGTATACTTTCGGGCAATCAGCTATCGATAATGCTATATATTGTTCGGAGAGCTGGGGCGCTGTTCTCTTTGACGGTGAAAAAGAGCTTTACAGGAACAAGCTGAATGAACTTATGGAACAATATGATGAATATGCTGGATTTGAACTTATTGATCTCGACAATGATGATGTGCCTGAAATGATCGTATCTGAAGGTATTGCTCCCGAGGCTTCATGCCGTATTTTTATGGTAAAGAACGGCGAATTGTCTGAGATCGAGGGTAAATACGGTTCTAACGGTAAGATCGGTTTTGATGCTGAAAA
>JAAYBK010000259.1 GCA_012718885.1 Ruminococcus sp.
ATACAGCATTGGATTTTATCTGATACAGTACCCCGTCAATTTCATAGTATGATAGTGTACTACTGCCATTTTTTACATATATAAAAAGTTTAGGCAAAGATCTATACCAAATTAAAAATGATGATAATGCTATAATTATTGGTAATAGAATAAACAATATCACTTTTTTCATAACAGTATATTTGCTCCTATTTTTTACAGCTCAGGTTATAGTACTCAGATTCATAATTCAGGCTTAAACCCCATATTTCTTCTTTATCCGCTGCAGCTTCTCCCCGAAGGGCTTTGCCAACAGGCTCAGGAACAGTACATTTGATACAACATACGATGCCGTGTAAGGTATGGCTGTGACAAGAGCTGCCAGATACAGCTTCAGCTGAAATCCCTCCGCATACCACAGTACCGTCCATATATCCATTATGAACGAGTACATCATTCCTGCCGCAGCTCCGTAGATAAGCAGGAATATCCTGCTCCGCCGCAGCGGCTCTGACAGGATTCCGGCAATCAGCCCTATCATTCCCCAGGCCAGCATCTGAAATGCTGTCCAGGGGCCCTGGCCGAAATAGAAATTCGACAGCACCGCCGTCATTGCTCCCACAAGAAAGCCGGTCTCTCCGCCAAGATACATCCCTGCAATTATGGTAAGCGCAGATATAGGCTTCAGGAACGGGATGAACCTTCCGGCAAAGCAAAGCGCTATCATCACCGCCGCTATGACCATCCGCCTTGTTCCGGTATTTCGCTTTTCAAAGCCTGCCGCAAATAAAAGCAGGGCGAATACCGCTATCGCAAGGGAGATAATAATATGCCGCTTCCGGTCAAAGGCAAGCGAGCCTCCTATGGCCAGCACCGGAACAATGATGAACGGCACTGCCACCCTCACGGTGTTCCGCAGCGTCCTATTCCTTATTCCGTTCATCCTTACCTCCGTTTCTCCGGCATAGCTCAGCTATAGCTTCAACTGTTACCGCATTATCATAATAGCCTCTTGTCATACGGCTTGCTGCGGTGGTATAGAAGCTGTTCTCAGAGAAGAAGTTGTCCGGCGTTCCGGCAGATACTATCTGCCCGTCAAAGAACATGGCGCATCTGTCCGCACACATGGCTGCAAATTCCACATCATGAGTAACGGCAACTATGGTCATACCCTCCTGCTTCAAATTCTCAAGCACTGAGATCATCTTCATTTTTGACGCTGCGTCCAGCCCCTTTGTCGGCTCATCCAGCAGAAGCAACTCCGGATCAGCGGCAAGTACCTTCGCAAGTGCTGCAAGCTGCTGCTCACCGCCGGAAAGATCATAGGGATGCATATCGAGCAATCCGCTTATATCGTATGGCAGCTTCTCCGGATCAGCTCCGCACTCCTCAAGCTCCTCACGGACACTGTTTTTCAGGAATACCGTCTGTACATCCTGAGGCAGCATTGCAAGGCAGTTCCGGTAAAGTGACCTGTTTTTGTACTCCTTCAGCTTCTTGCCGAACACCTTTATAATGCCGCTGTATGGCTTTATCAGTCCTGCTGCCGCTTTCAGGGATGTGGTCTTACCTGAGCCGTTGCCGCCAAGTATACAGAACAACTCTCCCCTGTTTATTCTTAGATCAAGTCCTTTCAGGATATCCTTTGAATCCCTTGTGTAGCGGAAATATATCTCCTTGAATTCAAGTGCAGGCTCAGACGGAGCGCTCTTCTCCTTCGCAGGAAGACTGCGGATATTATTAAGGTAGCTGCTTTCAATGAATTCTCTTCCCTCACGAACTGTAAGCGGACAGCTTCCCTCTGCTCCAAGCTCTGTGAAAAGTCTCGCTGCCGAAGGCATACCGCAAAGTATGTCACGGCGGCCACGCAGACCGGCTATGACCTGCTCCGGTCGTCCGTCTGCTATGAGATGCCCCTTTTCCATGACCATGAGCCGGTCGCCTGTTGGAATAACATCCTCAAGCCGATGCTCGGCAATGATGATAGTGATACCGAAATCCTGATTCAGCCTCTTCAGTGTCGCTATAAAATCAGCGGCAGCTATTGGGTCAAGCTGGGCGGTAGGCTCGTCAAGTATCAGCAGCTCCGGCTGCATTACAAGCACTGCCGCAAGGTTAAGAAGCTGCTTCTGGCCGCCGGAAAGCTCTGCAACGTCCCTGTCATACCATGGACCTATTCCGAAATAGCTGGCCATTTCGGCAACTCTCCTTGCTATATCACTTTTGGGTACACCAAGGTTCTCAAGGCCGAATGCCAGTTCATGCCAAACCTTGTCGGTGACGATCTGCTGCTCCGGCTTCTGCATGACAAAGCCTATTGCCGAGGCTGAGATGCGTTCACTGAGTTCATTCAGCGGCTGCCCTTTGAAATATACTCCGCCTGCTCTTTCCCCAAGAGGCGTCAGCTCACGCTTAAGCATCCTGAGCAGAGTGGATTTTCCGCTGCCTGTTGCACCGCACAGCACTGTAAACTCGCCGCGGCTCACGCTGAAGCTTATATCTTCAAGCGCCGGTGCTGTACAGTCAGGGTATGTGAACCTCATATTTTCGACTTTAAGTATCTCCACCTGAGTGATGCCTCCGTTTCAATTATTACCGGCAGAAGTACAAGCAGCCCGTATGCTGCCGCTCCTGCTATCGCTTCTGCGCCTATCTCGCTGCCCTTTATCTTAGGATAGAAATCCAGTTCAAGGAAGTGTCCTGCTATTGCTGCAACACATATCCCCAGCAAAGCAAGATCTGTAAGCAGGAAAATGATGTCACCTCGCCTGAACCTGAAATTCGTGAAGTGTGAACGCTTTCCCGTTCCGAAGCCTCTTGCAGCCATGCTGTCCGCAGTGATGATACCGTTTTCCAGTGCCCATGTGATTATAATTGAGAAGATACGCATCTTTCCCCTTACATCATCGATCACATTGTCTTCCTTAAACAGTCCCATTGCTTTCTGTGCGTCGCTGACATTCTCCGACTGACGGTGAAACATCGGGACAAACCTCAGTGACATGGACAGCACCAGTGACAGCTTCGGTGAGAGCGCTCCTGTTACATAGAGCAGCTTCTCGCTGGTCATTATCTGTGTGAAATTGCGGAACCAGTACAGCACTCCCACTATCATCGCCGCTGAATTTATACCATAAAGCAGTGCTTCCAGTGTCACCGGATTATCGTTCATCACAAATAATATAGTCACTCCGTTATGGGATACAAGCGGATTTGCCGCCGCAAGAACTATAAACAGCATGAAGAAGAATATATGCGATCTCCAGTGACTGCGGCCGTTCCTTACTATATAGTACAGCAATCCGCCCAGAAATGTCATTCCTATCAGCAGAGGATAATTGCAGAACATCGCTATTCCTGTGACGCTGAATATGTACACTGTTATGACCACAGGGTTATACTCTGAAAAACTTCTCATTCCTCATATACCTCATCAAGATCAAGTCCCAGCTCGCAGGTGTAGAGCCACTCTATTCTGTCGCCATCCTTCAGTACATAATCTCCGCAGTTCCTTGACGGTGTTATGCCGTTTACATGATATACCCAGCCCGACAGGTCTCCGTATTCCATTTCGTATATGTAATTGATGCCGGAAATATAGACCATTCCGTGAGCGCTGCCTGCACTTCCCTTGTTCTCGACCTGGATACAGTACGTCCTTGCAGCCTCTGTCAGTATATCAAATACAGTTTCTCCCTCGGCAAGGTCAAATTCAGTGACATCGAGTATCACCCCATCCTCCGGCACGAATTCAGAATCCGACTTTCCGGCGATAGTGTCGCAGCGAATGGTCATAGTCACTGTTCCTATGGCATTTTCCTTGTGTACCTTTTCACCGTTATAGTAATCTTCCTTTGACTGGATATCCGTCATCATCACGACAGTTATCGCTATGCCTGCCGCCGCAGCTACAGCTATGAAGTTCTTGTAATTGCGCTTTCCAGCAGCAAAAACAACTATGCAAAGCACACCTGCCGCTGTGAGGATAATTATGACTGCTTTGACCTTATAACCGTTTTTCTTAGCAGTACCGCCCTTTTCTCCGGACTCTGCCGCTCTTGAGGATGAAGTCAGCTCTGCGGTACTGCTGTCTGATGTTGTCACGGAAAGTGTTGTGAGCTTTCCTGTGGTCTTTGATGAAAGGATCGTGGTCGTCACAGAAACTGCTCCCGTACCGGATACTGAAGTCGTGGTAGTAACGCCGGCCGATGCTGCCGGAGAGGTCGTCCTGTTATCAGTGGGTGCAGCTCCGTTGTCGGAAGATGTGCCGTTGTCCGGATGAACATCAGTAGCTGTTCCCGGTACAGAAGGCTTTACGGCATTCCCGCTTCCGCTGCCGGTGCTGCCTCCGCTGTCACGTTTTACCGGCTGGCGGCTGTCAAATACCCAGAAGGGACCTCTGCCGCTGCACATTCTCTTATAGGCTATCAGCGAATAAAGAGCCTGCACAGTCGCACTTTCATTGGAAGTCCCATCATTGGTATGGCTGAAGCTGCCGTTGTCAAGATGATACTGCATCATGCCGTCTATAAGGCTGTTTCCGTCCTTGATAAAGCGCTCATCTGTCTCACAGTCTATCCCGAGAGAAGATAATGCCAGCAGCACCTGCGCTGTGCTCTCGGTATTAGGAGTACCGAAGCTGATATATCCTCCGTCAGACTGCTGGCGCTGTGACAGGAAATCCAATCCCCGGTCAACGGCGCTCTGTACATCGCTCCTCTGATGATAATGGGGAGCAAGGGAGCTTATTGTCATTGCGGTGACATCGATATCTCCGCCGCTGCCGAATAGTGCCCAGCCTCCGTCCTGATATTGAAGAGAGAGCAGCTTGTCTATCACACCGGCGGTATCGTACCTGCTCCCGGTATAACCGTTGTTCAGCACATGGAGGCCGTATATCCAGCTCATAATGCCCTGCTGTCCTACCGAGGTATCCACTATATCCGCCATATACGGATCAGTGCTCCCGGCAGCAGCGAGTGAAAGTGAATACTTCTCCCTGGATGTTGCAGAGGGAACATTATTGCTGCTCAGGTAGTCCCTGAGAGCCGCCTCGTATGAGCTCAGATCATAATCCCCGTACTGACTGAGGGAGGCTATATACCATTCAGAATATGCTCCTGCTCCGTCCGTCAGGTCCCCATTTATCCAATCCTGTACGCTTCCTGAGCCGGTCGCATCAAGCTTATATGCAATGATACCGTCGATAAGGCTCTCAACCTCATCGACGGTATAAGCTCTGCACTGTACCCTCGCCGGAACGAGGGTCAGTATCAATATCATCGCAAATAAACTGCTCAGGAATCCGGCTGCTGCCTTAGTCCTCATGCTTGCGGCTTACTGCAAAAGCTGCTGCGGATACACCGAGAAGTGCAGCTATAGCACCAATGCCCTTATCACCTGTCTTAGGTGAGCTTGCAGCTGCCTTCTTTGTGGTGGTAGTTGTTGTAGCCACTGCGGTAGTTGTTGTGGTTGTTGTGGTTACCTCCGGCTCCTCTTCACCCTCAACATTTATTACTGCTGCGGGAGGAACAAGATTAACATCATCAGCAGATGCGCTGATAATGTTCTTGCCAGCCTTGTCTACTGTGAACGTTACCTTGCCTTCTGCATCAGTAACGAAATCTGTAGCCTCACCGTTGATAGTGATCTTTGCGCCCTCAACAGGAAGAGTGAGAGGAGTATAATTCTCACCGAAGGCTGCTCTTGAAAGTGTGAGAGTTACCTCACTGCCCTTCTCAGCCTCCTTGTCTCTCTCATCGAACCAACTGTAGGAATCAGACCATGCTTCTGTATCTGTGTATACGAATGCATCTACATAATCGCCGTCACTAACAGGGTCTGCAAGGCCGTTTGAAGCCACAGCGTTTACGTAGTAGCCATAGCTTCCGCCGTTCTCTGTGCCCCAGAGCTTGTCAAGGCCAAGTCCCCACTGTCCTACGGATGACTTGTAACCTGCAGCTGCTCCGCCGTCAAAGAGCTCCTCATGTGCTATATAAAGTGCGTCGTTGATAGTAAGAGCGCCGTCGTTGTCGATATCAGTCACATCGATCTTCTCCTGTACCGCTGCAAGCTTGCCCTCGCTGTCAGAAATGGTAACATAAACGGATGTCTGCTCTGTTTCCGCAGCGTTTGAAACCATGCTCATTGCTGAACATGAAAGTAAAAATGCTGCTGTGATCGCAATTGTCTTTTTCATAAGAACTACTCCTTTAAAAATAGTATTGCAATAAAAATGCTCTCCTGATATTTCAGAAAAGCACAGCTAACAAGCCGCCTTCACGGCAGCTTCATCGGCCGACGCTTTTCATTGCCCAAAAGCGTTTAGAACCACAGCTCTGACGAGCGACCCGACTTGAGGAGAATATCCAGATACGGTAGTGACTGCTGCTGCGGATTCTCACCGCATTCTCTCTTTTCAGACTGCACTTAAATTATATCATATCATTTCCGGAATGTCAAGGAATATGGCTTTTTTCGATTTATCCCATGCAGGTATTGACATTTATTTATCAGCGTGGTATAATTAATGTGTCTTCAGGGCAGGGTGAAAATCCCTACCGGCAGTATAGCCTGCGAGCCGCAATGCGGTTGATCCGGTCAGATCCCGGAGCCGACGGTATAGTCCGGATGAAAGAAGATAAATCTGCGTTATATGCGCTATATACAGATTTACCTCCCCGAAGTATTTCCGGGGCTTTTTTATTTTTAAAGGAGGTAATCATGTCCCACGAAGAATTTATGAGAAAAGCTCTTGATCTTGCTGTCAAGGGCATGGGCTTTGTCTCCCCTAATCCTATGGTCGGAGCTGTTATCGTCAAGGACGGCCACATCATCGGTCAGGGCTGGCATAAGCAGTACGGCGGCCTCCATGCAGAAAGAAATGCATTTGCTGACTGCGACATAAAAAAAATCGACTGCACCGGCGCTGATATGTACGTCACCTTAGAGCCTTGCTGCCACCATGGAAAGCAGCCTCCGTGTACCGACGCTGTTATAAGCCACGGTATAAAGCGTGTCTTTATCGGCTCCGCTGACCCCAATCCCCTGGTCGCAGGCAAGGGCGTAAGCATACTCCGTGAGCACGGCATCGAGGTCGTGGAAAATGTGCTACGGGAAGAATGTGACTCCATAAACGGGATCTTCTTCCACTATATTACCACAGGCCTTCCCTACGTGACTATGAAATACGCCATGACTATGGACGGCAAGATCGCCTGCCACAACGGCCTTTCAAAGTGGATAACCGGCGTGGAAGCCCGTCATCAGGTTCAGCGTGAGCGGCTCAGACATACTGCAATAATGGCCGGGATTGGCACTGTCCTTGCTGACGATCCTATGCTGACCTGCCGCTTGGATGGCGGACGGGATCCGGTAAGGATAATCTGCGATTCAAAACTCTCCATCCCACTTGAAAGCAATATCGTAAGGACAGCCAAAACTGTCCCGACTATTATAGCAACTGCTGCTCCCACAGGAAGAGAAGCTGCCTATGAGGAAGCCGGCTGCCGGATAATACATTGCGGCGATGATAATACCGGCAGAGTTGATCTTAAAAAACTGATGAAGCTCCTGGCTGAGCTTAAAATAGACAGCATCCTCCTCGAAGGGGGAGCTGCTCTCAACTGGTCTGCTCTCAATGCAGGGATAGTCACCAGCGTACAGGCCTATATTGCTCCTAAGCTCTTCGGCGGAGCTGACGCTCCTTCACCTGTAGGCGGAACGGGCGTTGACAGTCCGGACAATGCATTTATACTGGAGGAGCCCGTTGTAAGGCAGTTTGGAAACGATCTTATGATAGAAAGCAGGGTGAGATATGTTCACAGGAATAGTTGAGGAGATCGGCACTGTCGAATCCGTAAGAAAAGGCGCTGTCTCTTCGTTTATAAGGATAAGAGCGGAAAAGATCCTTGAAAACACAAAGCTTGGTGACAGTATCGCTGTAAACGGTGTATGCCTGACTGTGACTGATATTTCCGATAAGTGCTTTCAGGCTGATGTTATGAACGAAACTCTCAGACGCTCATCGCTGGGCAGTCTAAGTTCCGGTAGTCCTGTTGATCTCGAAAGAGCTATGGCGGCGGACGGAAGATTCGGCGGTCATATCGTCTCGGGTCATATCGACGGTACCGGAACTATCACCGCTGTGAAGAAGGACGGTATCTCCGTCTGGTATACGATCTCCGCTCCGGCAGGAATTATGCGGTATATCGTCGAGAAAGGCTCAGTAGCTATAGACGGCATAAGTCTCACTGTCGCAAGGGTGACTGATACCTCATTCAGCGTCTCAGTCATCCCTCACACTGCCGCACAAACCGTTCTCGGCTCAAAGCGCTCCGGGGATATCGTAAACCTTGAAAATGACATCATAGGGAAATACGTTGAAAAACTCCTCAGGCCAGCCGAAGACGAGCCTCGCTCCGGCGGGATAACTATGGACTTCCTTATGAAAAACGGTTTCTGAAAGGAGGAGACCTGATGCTACGGAAATATGCTGCCCTGCTTTTTTCGGCTGCATTTGTCATATCAGCATACGGATGCGGAAAAAAAGGCAGCTCAAACATCACAGGCAATATAACAAAGGAATTCTCTGACAGCTCATCTGCGGAAAAGAGCTTCTCATTTGACACTGATTCTATCGTTTCCTCTCTCGATATAAGCGAAGACATCGGCAATATCACTATCAGCTATTCTGATTCAGATAAAGCCGGCATCTCACTGAACTGCAGAAGCTTCGCAGATGATAAGGAAGACTGTCAGGAGATACTGGAGCATATATCTACGGAAGCCGATGTGAACGGCGGAAAGCTGGTAGTAAGCTTCGTTGACAGCGACTCCGGCGAGGATCTCAGCCAATGGCTGAGCGAGAATATGCCCGATTCACGCATAGAGCTTGACGCTCTGCTAAACGTTCCCACATCTATCACCGACTTCACTGCAAAGGTCAATGTTGGAAATATCTCCCTCAAAGGTCTAAAGGGAGCTTTCAATGCATATGCCGATGTTGGGAATATCACCTGCTCGGATCTTGAGATCTCAGGCAGTTCTGCGCTTGGCTGCAATACCGGCAACGTGGAACTGAATAAGAATATATACACTTCGGATATTTCCGTTAATATCTATACCGGCAGCACGACCTTCATGCTTCCGGAAAAAGGTTCGGGAAATGCGGAGATACAGTTGTCATCCAAGACCGGCAGGATACATATTATTACAGATGAAAAAGACCATTCGGTCACTGATGAGAAAAAAGAGGATAACTCCCATGCCCTCTCTATCAGCGCCCAGAATTGCAGCATTGAAGCTCTGGTCGAAACAGGAAAAATCACAATAGATCAGGAGGAACAATAATGTTCAGATACAACACTGTCCCAGAAGCACTCGAAGCTCTCAGAAACGGCAAGATCATCCTCGTTTCAGACGACGAGGACAGAGAAAATGAAGGCGATATGATATGCGCCGCTCAGTTTGCCACTACAGAGAACGTCAATTTTATGGCCGCTCATGCAAAGGGTCTGATCTGTATGCCGATGAGCGCAGAGATCTGCAACAGGCTCCATCTGCCGCAGATGGTGGATTACAACACCGATAACCACTGCACTGCCTTCACCGTCTCTATCGACCATGTCGATACAACTACCGGAATATCCGCAGAGGAAAGAGGATTTACAGCAAGAAAATGCGTGGATCCTGATGCTAAGCCGGATGATTTCCGCCGTCCCGGCCATATGTTCCCTCTTACCGCCAAGAAAAACGGTGTGCTTGAACGTGAGGGACATACCGAGGCAACTGTGGATCTTATGCGCCTTGCAGGCCTTCCGGAATGCGGTCTCTGCTGCGAGATAATGCGTGATGACGGCACAATGATGCGCTCTGCGGAGCTTCAGGAAAAGGCTCAGGAATGGGGCATGAAATTCATAACCATCCAGGCTCTCAAGGAGTACAGGAAGTGCCACGACAAGTTGGTTGAAATGGTGGCAAACACCAAGCTCCCCACAAAGTATGGTGAGTTCAGAGCTATGGGCTTCGTAAATAAGCTAAACGGCGAACATCATGTGGCTCTTGTTAAGGGCGATATCGGCGACGGCAAGGATATCCTCTGCCGTGTTCACTCTGAGTGTCTCACCGGAGATGCCTTCGGCTCACTCAAATGCGACTGCGGCCAGCAGTTTGCCGCAGCCATGAACCAGATAGAAAAGGAAGGCCGAGGTATCCTCCTGTATATGCGACAGGAAGGCCGTGGTATAGGCCTCATCAACAAGCTCAAAGCCTATGAGCTCCAGGATCAGGGCATGGATACACTTGAAGCCAACCTTGCTCTTGGATTCCCGGGAGATATGCGTGAATACTATATCGGCGCCCAGATACTCCGTGAGCTGGGCTGCAAGACGCTCAGGCTCCTCACCAATAACCCGGATAAGGTATACGGACTCAGCGGCTTCGGTCTTGAGATAAAGGAGCGTGTTCCGATACAGGTGGACGCTACTGCATATGATCTGTTCTATCTAAAAACAAAGCGTGACAAAATGGGACATATCCTTGATTATTGAGGTGATACATTATGAATACTTACGAATTAATATTTACTGTTCTTGCCGCACTAATGCTCGCAGCTTCCGTCATAAATGATATCTTATGGGCGATATTCCTGAAAAAGAATAATAATGCATCCCCTGTTTTCTCGCTTTCATCCCTGATAATAGATCTGCTGATCGTAGGTGTATTCATATTCAGCTTTACCAGGGCAAATGACACATTCAAGCCTTTCTGGCTGCTGATGATTATCTGCATGGTGATCGCACTTCCAACAAGTACCGGTTCCATTATTACAGAAAAGGGATTATGTACCTTCGCTTTCGGCTTCAAACATCTTATTCCGGCAGAGTTTGTGAAATATCAGTACAAAGGCAAGAATCTCGAACTCTATCCCAATAACCAGAAGCGTACCTACCGCTTCAATATAAAGAATATCAAAACCGTCAAGCTTCTGGCTGACTGGTATCCGAAATACGGATTTACCAATCCCCTGACCGACCAGAACGATGACCAATAATTTTAAAGGAGAATTATTATGAAAACTTATGAAGGAAACCTTATCGCTAAAGA
Organism: Ruminococcus sp.; assembly: GCA_012718885.1. Lineage (GTDB taxonomy): Bacteria > Bacillota > Clostridia > Oscillospirales > Ruminococcaceae > Ruminococcus. The sequence goes on from JAAYBK010000259.1 coordinate 11,086, forward strand.
CGTCCGCATCGGCATTGTTGTTGCCCGTTTCAACGAATTCATCACCTCAAAGCTTCTCGGCGGCGCTGTTGATACTCTCAAGCGCCACGATGTAAACGAGGATTCTATCGACATCGCATGGGTACCCGGAGCTTTTGAGATACCGCTCATCGCTTCAAAAATGGCTAAATCCGGCAAATACGATGCCGTTATCTGCCTCGGAGCTATAATCCGCGGCAGCACCTCACACTATGACCTTGTATGCAATGAGGCTGCAAAGGGCATTGCTCAGGTATCACTCCAGAGCGATATCCCGGTAATGTTCGGCGTTATCACTACTGAAAATATCGAGCAGGCTATCGAACGTGCCGGCTCAAAGGCCGGAAATAAGGGCAGCGAATGTGCTGAGGGCGCTATCGAGATGATAAACCTTATCCGTGAGATCGAGGACTGATGGCGAATATAATCTTCGATTACGACGGCACTATCCATAACTCAATGCTGACCTATGCCCCGGCTTTCAGGGATACTATGAGATGGCTGTCCGACTGCGGCTATATCGCTCACCGTGAGTATTCAGACCAGGAAATAAGTTTCTGGCTGGGGTTCAATTCAACGGATATGTGGGGACAGTTCCACCCGGAGCTGGATATCTCCGTCCGTGAGGAGGCAAGGAAACGCCTGGGCGACAATATGGCCATGCGTGTGGAAAACGGTCAGGGAGCACTCTACAGCGGCGCAGAGGAAATGCTGTCCGCACTGAAGAAGGCCGGACACACTCTTATCTTTCTCAGCAACTGCCGTATCCACTACATGGAACGCCACAGGAGAGTCTTCAGGCTCGATCGTTTCTTTGACCGCTTCTTCTGCTGCGAGGAGTTCGATTTCATACCTAAATATGAGATATTCCGCAGGATAGCTCCGGGATTTGACGGCACTTTCATCATCATAGGAGACCGTTTCCATGATATCGAAACCGCTGTACAGAACGATCTGCTCTCCATCGGCTGCTCCTACGGCTACGGAAAACCGGATGAGCTGTCCGCTGCTTCATGTGTTGTAAGGAGTATCAAAGATATCCCGGAAGCTGTTGATAATTTGCTGAAATGAGGAAATAACCATGACCAAATACAGGATCATCGCTTTTCTCACTGCCTTCTCTATGACAGCCTCGCTCTGCTCCTGCTCACTCAGGTCAAAGAGCAGCTCGTCTGAATGCATTGAATGTGAGACTACAACTTCCACAGAAACTGAGATAAAAACAACGGAAACCACCACAGAAAAAAATACAGAACCGGCTACAGAGCCTTTTACATACGACTTACTCAAAGATATTCCTGAGGAATATATGGATGTTGCAAAGATCAAGGATTCAGAGAACCTGAAGGAAGTCCGCAGCCATGTCTCTGACCTCTTCGCTCATCTTAAAGAGCCGCATAACTCTGCTGCAATTGAAAAGGATATCAACCTCCTGCTGGATGATATCGACAAGCTCGAGGAGATTTCAGTCAATAAAATGATCCCCTATTATCTCGACTTTGATAATACTGCACTTGAAGAAGAGTATGATGATGCAGCGGAAGATGTCATCATCGGTGGTGCTTTGGCCTTTTTTGCCTTTAATTACGGCTCTTTAAACGATGATTATGGCTATCTCTTTGAGGATCTATGTGATAATGATGACTATGATGACGATGACCTTAAACTGGAAGAGTACGGTAATGACCCGGAAATTGCTTTAAAGCACTGGGAAATGAAAATTCGTGCGAAAAATGCTGAATCAGATGAACTGCTCGATGAGTATCACAATTTACGCTTCGATCAGGATATGGATACAGATGAAAAGAACAAGCGCTGTGCTGAATTATATCTTGAAATAATAAAAGAATATGACCAGGAAAGTTACAAGGACAAGTATCACCGTGATTATACCGGCGATGAAATACTTGATTTAGGCAAAGCTGTCCGTGAAGAGCTCGTTCCACTGGACGATGAACTTTGGCATGCTTATATAGACACATATGATAAGGCGAAAAAACATAATTATTATGAATTTGATGACCCTTTTATCGTCATTCAGGAAAAAGCTCCGAAGTTTTCCAAAAGCATTGCAAATGCTGCTGATATGCTCGTCAATGAAAAGCTTTATTATATTGCCAAAGACGATTCAAGCTATAACCTATCATTTATGGACTTCCTGCCTGCAAGTAAAAAAGCCCTGATCTACTACTACAATGATAGAGGGATAGCTGCTGCTATACATGAATTCGGCCATTTTTATGCATCCACCTATGACAACGTGCCATATTTTCTCTCAGTATTTAATACAGATATTGCGGAGATCCAGTCACAGGGCTTTGAATTTATCTTTTCAACGATATATGATGATATCTACGGCGAAGAGGCAGAAACATTCCGCATCAGTAACTTAAGAGAGTCCTTATTCAGTGTTATTTCAGGCTTTATGATCGGTGAATTTGAGTATACCGTTATCAAGAATAAGGATACGTTTACACCGGATGACGTTCTCAAATGCTGGAACGATATCGAAAGTTCTTATGAAATAGAATACCCCTTCTATTATGTCAACCACATCTTTGAGAATCCCGGATACTATATAAGCTATGGCGTTTCGGCACTTGCTGCTTTCGATATCTGGCAGGACTGCATCAGCGATAAGGATAAGGCAGTGAAAAAATATGAAAAAATTGCGAAAGTATCCTGCAGCGACAAGGACAATACATTCCGCCTTGCTCTGAAAAAAACCGGCTTCAATGACGTGCTTAATAAGGAGTATATCATCGACCTCGCTGATAAGATCAGGGAGTATATAAACAGTCTTGAATAATCTATAACAATTTTCCCACTCTTGAAATTAAGTTCAGGAGTGGGATATTTTTATTTATGCCTGATCGATATATCTGCTCAGGCAATGAAATGACTGTCCTTGTGGTAAGCGGCGAGGTCATGCACAATTACATAGCGATGCGGATCACGATGCCATCGCTGATCTTTATATCGTAAAGAGAATACCTCCGGCACAAATGCCGGAGGTATTCCTATTATCTCTTCATAAAGTATTCCTCATACCATACAAGGAAGGTGTAGATAGTCCATATCTTGCGCCAGTTGTCGGAATTTCCGCCAACGTACTCGTCGTAGATAGCATTTATCTCGTCAAGATCAAAGAACTCTGCTGCCATATCGCTGTGGAATTTCTCCCTTACGTCAGCATTGTATCTCTCATCCGCAAGCCATATCCTTATAGGAACTATAAAGCCCAGCTTCTTGCGGAAAGCTATCTCTTCCGGAAGAACCTTTGCAGCGGCTGTTCTGAAGGCTACCTTGTTCTGCTCCTCGTTCACCTTATACTCTGAAGGCATACGTGAAGCGATATCGAATATTCTCCTGTCAGTAAGCGGCATACGTATCTCAAGTCCGGCAGCTGTGCTCATCTTATCAACATTGAGGTAGATATCGCCCTCAAGCCATATCTGTATATCAACATCCGACATCTTCGTAAGCGGATCAAGCCTCTCAGTCTCGTCATAGATGTACTTCACAAGATTAATCGGAAGAACTGACGGATCGTAGCTCTTGAGTATACGCTGCTTCTCCTCCTCCTTCATTATGTTGGTATTGCCAACGTAGAAGGTCTTGAGGTTCTCGCCGTAGCGCTCGGCGTTACGGTACATATTGTAGCCGCCGAAGAATTCGTCTGCGCCCTCTCCTGAATAGCAGAGCTTTGTGTGCTTTGCTGTGGCGAGACAGCCCAGTGTGAAGACTATGGCAGAAGCATCGCCCAGAGGCTGCTCCATATTGTACATAACATAGGGAACGATATCGAAATAATCCTTTGGCTGGATATTGGCTACAGAGTGCTCTACGCCCAGGAGCTCAGCAGTCTTTGCTGCAACTCTTGATTCGTCAAAGCGCTCCTCATCATATCCGCAGGAATCCGCTCTCTTTGCATCGCTCATCGCAAGTACGTATGAGGAGTCAACTCCGCCTGAAAGGAAGGATTCTGCAACCTCGCCGTCTTCCTTGACCTCTGTCATTATGTGAGTAAGAGTGCTGTGTATCTCCTCAGCATAATCCTCCAGAAATTTTGTGCGGTCAGGAACAAACTCAGGCTTCCAGTAGCGGTGTATCTCCAGCTTTCCGTCCCTGAAGCTGAGCCAGTGTCCGGGCATAAGTTTCTTTACGCCTTTGAAGAAGGTATCCTCTCCTGCCACGTAAGTGAGAGTGAGGTATATCTGGAGCATATCTCTGTTGAGCTCTTTTACGAATCCGTCCTGAGCCATGATGTCACGTATCATAGTACCGCAGAGAAGTCTGCCGTCAGATGTCTGATAGTAGTAGAAAGGCTTGGTACCGAACTGGTCTCTTACACAGAAAAGTTCATTGTCAGCCTCATTCCAGATTGAGAATGCAAACATTCCGTAGATATGATCGGCAATGTCGTGTCCCCATTTCTCAAAGCCCTTTTCGATTATTGCCTTTTCCCTGCTCTCACGGGGAAGACTGCTGTCTATGCCAAGCTCTCCGCAAA
>JAAYBK010000260.1 GCA_012718885.1 Ruminococcus sp.
AAAAAAATATACATAAACAAATTTAATCAAAAGAGCAGGGGAGTTACTTTCCTTTTTTCTTATGGCTTATATCTGCAAGAGGATTTGACTCAACAGCTTTTCTGACGTTTTCATCATTAAGATGAGTATATATTTCTGTTGTTGATATATTGGCATGACCAAGCAATTCCTTCAACTGAAGAACATCTGCATCGCCGTATTGATACATCAGTGTTGCAGCTGTATGTCTTAATTTATGAGTGGTTATGCCTTTACCGTCAAGTCCGGCTTTTTCAAGTGTTGATTCAACTATCTGCTGCACCCGGCGCTTTGATATGCGATGATTTTGATTGCTTATAAAAAGTGCAGGCTCATTTTCGGCAGCTTTTGCGCTTCTTCTTACTTCAAGATACCTGTTGAGAGAATCTATACATGCTTTGTTAAGATATACAGTACGCTTTTTGCTGCCTTTGCCTATGACCTCCATGCGATTTTCATAAAAATCTATATCCTTTATATTTATTCCGACAAGCTCGCTCAGACGCATACCACAGTTCAGGAATAATGTAATGATACAATAATCACGCCTGGAATCTGTGCTGTCGGAAGCTTCAAGCAGACGCATACTTTCGTCCAGCGAAAGAAATTTAGGCCTTGCAGATTTAGGCGTCCTTACATCAAGCTCCTTACATGGATCCTTGTCTATTAAATGTGCAACACGATCCATGTACTTGAAGAAGCTTCTCAGTGACGATATCTTTCTGTAGCGAGAACGCTCAAGATTCTTGCGCTCATCTGCGGTAAAGAAAATAAAATTATATATATCGGATACAGTTATATTTCTTATATCCTCAGAAGTCATCTTGCTGATATCGACATCACTTATATCAGCCTTATCAGCTCCGTCGGAACGATTACGGATATACTTCAGGAATAGTCTTGTATCCATATAGTATTCCTCAATAGTTCTCTGCGCAAGCATTTTGACAACTTTAAGGTGCATAACATAATCATTCAGAAATTCGGGATTCTCTGAACTGTTCAGATTCAGCATATCATTCCCCTCGCTTTTTATCGTAAAGTTTCACCAAATGAAAGTTATTTTTTATGTTTGCCCTTGTATTTTCAAGGGCTTTTCCTTTTCATTTGCCGGTTTTATTAATGAAATAAATAGCACACACAGCGCCGAGTGTTCCGGCTTACGTCTGTTCTGATCGTGATCCTCGTGAATGTCGGAGACAAATTCAATTTACTTCCGTTCCTCTCATGTATTAATTCTTTAATTGGCTGCCGTTATCAGCTCATTTGATTCATTACCATATATTCTCAGCTTTTGCGTGTATCTTATGATAAGTGAGTTAGGAGAGTATGAGGGGAACTCCTCATAAGTTTAGTGCATTGTTGTAAGCTGTTGGAAGTGTTGGAAGTTGTTGGAAGCTTGCTTTCAACGGCTTTCAATGCTTTCAATAGCTTTCAATCAATGTGCTGTGCTTCACTCCTCAGCTCCCTTAACTGTTTATGTGCTTGGTATATTTATGTAAGTAAGCCGGATAAGCTCGGCGCTGTGTGTGCTCCGATAAAACAATGTTCTTGCCCCTCTGTGAGGGGTAAGGGGTGTTATACCGGTGACTGCTTCATACTGTGTACAAATTCATTCTGCGCCCCCCTGGGGGCGTTATGGGGGAAGTTCGGAAAAGTATAGTATTACCTTTTCCGAACTTCTTTACAATTTACAAAATCAAATTTTAGGCAATATAATACAATAAGAAAATGCAGTATATAGGCAATAACTTTTTTACAAAAAGCAATAAAATGCTTGATTTTGTAAAAAAGTAGTTTTTACAACTTCTTTACAAAAATACATTTTAGGTATGAAAAAAGGCTATAAATAGCCTTTTTTATTTTTGCTTTCTTGCCTATCAACTTTTTTACAAAATTATGTTAGGTCTGTTATTAAAGCGCTGATTTTTAATAATACTGCTATTGTTGCCGGAACAAGAAGTATTATGAGCATTGTTATCATTACTTTTAGTCTGTCTTCTAACGCTCTTCTTGATTCAAGTTCGTTTTTCTTAGCTATATGCATTTCTATTGACATTTCATCTTCTAAAGATATATTTTTTTCCTCGCTCATTTTAATCCTCCTTGATCGTTATGCGGTTTCTTCGTTTTTTGCTTCTTCGTTTTGTTGTTCTTCGGTCATCATGTCGAGGAGCTGCAGAACTCGTCCTTTGCGTTTGTCTGACAGTGCGTTGTATTTGCTTAGTAGATCGCTTTCTTCTTTGCTGTTTTTATGTAGTCCTCCTTTGTTATTTGTTAGTCCTGCTATGTAGTCTAATGATACACCATATATTTTTGATAACTTTATAGCTAAGTTAAATGGTGGTTCTCTTTTACCTGATTCGTATAGTTGGTAGTGCTGTTGTGTATCATATATCTTTTCTGCTATGTCTTTTTGTGTTAGTTCTGCGTCTTCTCTTA
>JAAYBK010000261.1 GCA_012718885.1 Ruminococcus sp.
AATATAATGGAGGAAATACTATGGATAATCAGAAACAGGTAGATAATCTCATAGAGCTGCTGGACGGCTATGTTGAAAAAGGCGGCCACCACCTTAATGTAAACGTATTCACAAGAGAGACTCTTCTTGATGCTCAGGCTCATCCTGAGAAGTATCCACAGCTCACAGTAAGAGTTTCCGGATATGCAGTAAACTTCGTAAAGCTGACAAAAGAGCAGCAGGACGATGTTATTTCACGTACTTTCCATTCAAGCCTTTAATAATAATAAGATTCCGCCGTACAGTGATGTACGGCGTTTCTTTTACTCATCTGCTTAAATTATAAAATAAATTAAGTAAGTGGCAACGCGTTAAGATGTAAAATATACAAAATAATTCCGGAAATGCTTGACAAAATAGACTTTATTAAGTATAATTATCGTAGTGGAATAGTTAAATTATAGGCTGTTAATTAACTCAAAAAAGATTAAGCAAGTTAATTAACAAAAAATTATTTCAGGAGGATATTAAATATGAGCAAAGTTTTAAAACGTTCACTTGCAATTGCAGCGGCTGCGGCGATGGCTGCTGTACAGTGCGGCACAACCGGTATCTTCACCTCAGCAGCAGGTGAGGGATCTGCTTCCACAGCAACAAGCTTCCCTTATGTTATCGAGGGAGAGGATCTGACCGGTGCTGACACCTGGACATCGATCTATCAGAACAATATCCCCGGATATTCCGGCGAAGGCTTCTGGTATCTTACCGCTTCACCGGCTTCATTCGAGGTAACTGTCCCTGAGGACGGAATGTATTCCATAGTCGTACATGGCGCACAGATACTCAATAAGGAAGGCCGTCAGCAGGCCGTTGTTATAAACGGTGCAAAGTATACAACAGTTGCCGAGTATTCAGATCAGTGGAAGGATTATAACTTCGGCGTTGTACGTCTTAAAAAGGGCGTCAACGAGATCAAATTCATAAGCGAGTACGGGTATATGGCTGTTGACTATGTTACAGTTTCAAATGCGGTATTCCCTGATCTCAGCAAGGCTACAGGCGAGACCTGTGATCCTGATGCAACACCTGAGGCAAAGTCGCTGATGAAGTATCTCAACTCTGTTTACGGAAAATATATCCTTTCCGGTCAGCAGGAGATCTACGGCGGCGGTCACAGCATAAGCACATCGATACGCTATGATGCACAGAAGGATGCGTGTATAGACGAAGCTGGCAACACCTATGAGATCGACAGGGATTCCATGGACAAGGATGAGCAGGGCAATGTCTTTTACTGGCACTGCACAGGCCCTGACGGTCAGGAGTATACATACAACACGCAGAACCGGAATTACGGCTATAACGACTATGAGACCGAGTGCAGATATCTTAAGGAGCTTACCGGACATTATCCGGCTATCCGTGGATTTGACTTCAACTGCCACAATCCCGGATTCGCATGGGAGGACGGCGTTTCTGACAGAATGATCTCCTGGGCAAAGGACAAGAACGGTATATGTACAGCAAGCTGGCACGTAACAGTGCCGAAGCAGATGTCCGATTTTGAGGTGGACAAGGACGGCAATATCACGAATATATCCAATGATTGGCAGGCATATACCTATGATACCATGACCGATTTCGTTACAGCTAACGTTATGGTCGAAGGAACAAAGGAATACTATTTCTTCAAGGAGGCAATGAAGCTTCTTGCTGAGCAGATCGGAAAGCTCCAGGATGCAAATGTTCCGCTGATATTCCGCCCGTTCCACGAAGCAGAGGGCAATGCCGATCCCGACGGAACAGGTAAGGGCTCATGGTTCTGGTGGTCAAAGGAAGGAACAAAGGTATACAACGAGCTCTGGAAGTACCTTTACAAGACTCTGACCGAGGAGTATGGTCTTCATAACATAATCTGGGAGCAGAATCTCTATGCATGGTCACCTGCATCTGCAAACTGGTATACAGGAGACGAATGGGTAGATATCGTCGGATTCGACAAGTACAATACAGTATATAACCG
>JAAYBK010000262.1 GCA_012718885.1 Ruminococcus sp.
CACTGATCCTTTGCCTTGCAGAAGCTACAGGCTCTTGACTTTTTGTCAGCTTCATAGAAAGCCGCTTCAAGAGTTCCTCTTTCAGCACTTCGCTTACGGTGAGAGAGTATCAGCCGGATTATCTCTGCTGCTTCTTCCTCGCCGCAGCCTATCCCCGACAGTATCTCCTCTGCCGCTTCAGCTCCGGCAGTCTCGTGCGGAAGACCAAGTGTATACTCCTCGACACGGCCTATGTCGTGAAGCAGCGCTGCTGAATAGACGATATCCGGATCGGCAGAGATACCTCTCTCCTGACAGATCAGTACCGTAAGCCTTGCGACAGTCAGAAGATGATCCAGCCCATGTCCGCAGAAAATGCGGTCTTTCTCCAGTTCTTCAATTTTTTTCAGTCTTCTGCGAAAAGAAGTATCCTTCATTATCTTATTTGCAATATTAAGCTTCATTTATGCCTCCGGTGAACAGGCGTTATTTTTACTCTTAATTATACCATATATCCTTTCAAAAATCAACCTGAACAGCTATATGTATAATTGATTTCCGGCCTTCCTGTAATAATTGTAAAAAAGTCAGTGCGGCAGTATATTTAGTTTTATTTTATAATAATATCTCAAACACTTGCATAATCTTACCATTTTTGGTATAATATATATTGTTGCTGAATTAATATGCAACTGCATTATATGCGCCTGTAGCTCAGTGGATAGAGCAGTGGCCTCCGACGCCATGTGCGCAGGTTCGACTCCTGTCAGGCGTACCAGCACAGAGCCTGTGCCCCCTTCCACGGGGACACTCGTTTTACTCGTTTACTTTTTACAGAAGGCTTACTCTGCTTTCGCTTACGGCACATACAGTATTCAGTGTGATATCAGGCTTTTCACAGGCAGCACTATATTTCAAGTTTTATAAGCGCTTCACTTTATGTGGAGCGTTAGCTTTTATCCGAACCATTCCCAAAAACATATCATGCAAAGGAGGAAAATATGCTACAGAACGATGATACGATACGCCTTCTCAGCCGCCGCAAAAAAGGACTTCTCCACCTGATATTCAGCCGCTTGTTTCTGATGATAATACTGATGATCTTCCAGCTTCTCCTGTTTCTGACAATATACAGTATATTTGCAGAATATGTTCCAAACTTTGCCGTGATACAGGCTCTTTTCACAACTCTCATGGTGTTCTATCTCTTCCGGTGCAATATGGATTCATCAGCAAAGCTGACCTGGCTTGCCATAATCTCCGTATTTCCTCTGCCGGGTGCGATACTTCTCTGGTTCACTACCAAAAGCATAGGACACCGTGCCCACCGCTCCAGGATCTCAAGGCTCATAGAAGAAACAAAGAACATCCTGCCACAGGACAAGACTGTACTGTGCCAGCCTGAACTGACAGATTCCGGAACAGACGACCTCTGCCGGTATATGAACCGCACCGGCTGCTTCCCTATATACCGCAACACTGAGGTAACGTATTTTCCGCAGGGAGAGGATAAATTTACTGCATTGCTGGAAGAGCTTCAAAAAGCAGAACGCTTTATATTCTTAGAGTACTTCATCATCGACGAGGGATATATGTGGGGGCGAGTATTGAAGATACTTGCTGACAAAGCAGCAAAAGGCGTTGATGTAAGAGTAATGTTTGACGGAATGTGTGAGATATCAACTCTGAGCTTCGATTATCCGAAAAGAATGGCCGGGCTTGGTATAAAATGCCGTGCATTTGCGCCCATTAGGCCGTTTATATCCACTCACTACAACTACCGTGACCACAGAAAGATACTTGTCATAGACGGCGAGACCGCTTTCAACGGCGGGATCAATCTTGCTGACGAATATATAAACCGCATTGAACGCTTCGGCCATTGGAAGGACACAGCAGTCATGCTCAAGGGCGACGCTGTGCAGAGCTTCACACTTATGTTTCTTCAGATGTGGAATATAAGCGAGCGTACCCCTGAATGGGATAGTTTCCTTGCGCTTCCGGAAAAACGATACAATTCTGACGGATATGTCATGCCCTATGGCGATATCCCCCTTGACGGCGATAAGGTAGGCGAAAACGTCTATATGGACATACTCGACCGTGCAAGGAGCTATGTGTATATCATGACGCCCTATCTGATACTTGACGGCGAGCTTGAATCATCTCTTAAATTTGCTGCACAGCGAGGGATCGATGTAAGGATAATCCTCCCCGGTATCCCGGACAAAAAGCCTGCATATGCCCTGGCAAAGACTCACTACACCTCTCTTAAGGCTGCCGGAGTGAGGATATTTGAATACACTCCCGGCTTCGTTCATGCAAAGGTTTGCGTGTGTGACGATGAGAAAGCCGTTGTTGGCACTATCAATTTTGATTACCGCAGCCTTTATCATCACTTTGAATGTGCGACATATATGTACCGCACATCCTGTATATCCGACATAAAGGCCGACTTCCTTCACGTACAAGACAAGTGCCGTGAGGTAACTCCTGAAACCATAAGGAATGAGAAGCTGTATTACAAATTCGTAGGCAGCCTTATGAAAGTTATCGCACCGCTTATATAAAATCAAAAGTAGCTGTAAAGAATCGGTATTCCTTACAGCTGCTTTTGCATATTCAATTGTTTCTGTGATGAGCCAGTCGTTTCAGCAGATTTAAACCTTTATATCAAAGTGCTTCATCCAATGATCCAGCTGTATGAAAAATGCTATAGTTTGCGGCAGATTCATAAGCTGGCCGTACCACTGCACATGATCTTCATGTTTCAGCAGCCGCTCAAGCTCCTTCCGCTTTACCAGTTCTGTCATAGGTGTTCCTTCATCGAGTATCCTCCGCAGCTTCTTTGTCACAGCTTCCAGAAATGCCGGATCATGGGTCTTGGGATATGGACTTTTCTTTCGCCGCAGCACCTTCTCCGGCAGCCATTCCTTCATTGCTTCCCTGAGGAGTCCCTTCTCTCTTCCCTGCCAGTCCTTATACTCCCACGGCACATTATAGAGGTACTCAGCTATCCTGTAGTCACAGAAAGGTACCCTGACCTCAAGTCCGCTGTACATTGACATTCTGTCCTTTCTGTCCAGCAGTGTCTGCATGAACCAGGTGAAATTTAACTGTGTCATCTCCTTCATCCTGCCCTCAGTCTCATTGTCTGACGGCAGTTTCTCCGCATAATCAGCAGTCCTGCAGTATGCGCTGTATACATAATCTGTGGAGTTAATCATATCTGCAAACCTGTCGGATAGGAATCTGCTGCGATAGGCCGTGCTCTGTGCCCAGGGGAAGCCGTCTGTCATGCGTATATCCTTATCCCTGTACCAGGGATATCCGCCGAATATCTCATCTGCACACTCTCCGGAGAGTGCAACTGTGCCATATTCCTTTATCTCCCGGCAGAGCAGGAGCAATGAAGCATCCACATCAGCCATTCCCGGCAGTCCCCGTGCCTCTGTCGCTTCATCGAGAGCTTCCACCAGCTCCGGCACCTCTACTGTACGCCAGTGATGATCCGAACCGAGATATTCAGCCATTATACGTATATATTCTGGATCGCTGTCCGGCTGGAAATGGCTTTTCTGAAAATATTTGTCATTTCCAAGGTAGTCAACAGAAAATGTGCTCAGCTGTCTGCCCTGCTTTTTCAGTTCAGATGCTGCAACTGACGATATAAGGCTGGAATCCAGTCCTCCGGAGAGGAACGTACAAACCGGCACATCCGAAACCAACTGCCGCCTTATTGAATCCAGCACCAGCTCCCGGACGTGCTCTGCGGTCTGTTCAAAAGTCTCGTGGAGCTCAAAGGCACGCAGCCGCCAATATTCACGAAGCTCAAGTCCGCTGCGGGAATAGTATCCGCACCATCCCGGCTTCACCTCATTTATCCCCTTTATCACTCCGCAGCCCGGAGTTCTGCCAGGTGCCATAAGTATGAGCTCAGCCGCTCCTGTTTCGTCTATCTCGGCAGGTATATCCGGATGAGCAAGCAGTGCCGGTATCTCCGAGGCAAACACCAGCTTTCTCTCATCCACCCAGTAAAACAGCGGCTTGACGCCTATCCTGTCCCTGGCCATGAAAACACGATCCTCCGCCTCGTCATATATTGCAAATGCAAATATGCCGTTTAAGCGCTCAACACATTTCTCTCCCCACATGATATAGCTTTTCAGCACGACCTCTGTATCGGAGCGTGTATCAAAATCCATATCTGCTGACAGTTCACGGCGAAGCTCTTCTGTGTTGTACAGCTCACCATTGTAAACGATCGTGTACTTTTTTTCACCGCAGGCACAACTCATGGGCTGACGGCCTCCGCTTATATCTATGACCGCCAGCCTTGTATGTATCAATGCTGCATTTCTTGAAAGCACTATCCCTCGCTGATCCGGTCCTCTCCTCAGCAAAGCGCTCTGCATAGCCTCGCAGCTCTTCATTTCTCCCCGCATATCCTCAATGAAGCTTATCGCTCCTGCTATTCCGCACATAGCCTTCCTCCACCGCTTTCCGGCATACGGCACGCCGTTCTGCATTTATTATATGCATGAGAAGGCTGTGAGTTAACTGAAAACAGAAATTTTTTCATATATCGGCTATTCTGCGTAAGAGAATAAAAGGAATTTTCGCATTTGTATTGATTTTTTTACAGAAGTATGGTATAATTAATTGTCAGAGCAGCGGAAATAGCACATAATCATAACTGCCATAAGAGAAAGCAGTCCTGCGCTCAGTAAGAACAGGCGGAACTGCATAGTATCGAGAAAACTTGGATAATGACATCGTGCTGCTATTCAGTAAGGGAGGCGAAAGAAAAGGTTGGAGGACTATATCTATATCATAATAGCTCAGACCGGCACACGGCCTGCACGCTTTTTCCGATTTATAACCAAAAAGCCTTATAATCACGTTTCTCTCTCCGGCGATGTCACACTCTCAGAAATGTACAGCTTCTGCCGCACTTACCGCCGTTTCCCATTGCCGGCCACCTTCAACAAGGAGACTGTAGGACAGGGCACTCTCGGCAAATTCGGATTCATCCCCTGTGAGATATACCGTATACCGGTAACTTCGGAACAAAAACGCGAATACGACCGTATCATACAGCATTTTGCTGACAACCGCAGCGTATACTCCTATAATCTGCTGGGGCTGCTCGCCGTTTATTTCAATATAGAATGGGATCGCCAGAAAAGCTTTGTCTGTTCCCAGTTCGTAGCCCATACAATGGAAAAGATCGGCATACCTCTTGAAAAGCCTGCCTGTCTGTACAAGCCTGATGACTTCCGCAATTTCCCCGGAGCAACTCTCATTTACTCAGGTGAGCTCAACAGTTTTTACTATGACGTACAGTCAGATATCACACATCACAGAAATCAGATAGCCCGTTGAACGTACCTCATCCGGCGACAAAAGATAAGCTATGCAGTAGGCTCTGCTCTCATATGACAGTACCGAAAGATCCACCTCTGCACTGTGTTCGAGAACTGTGAACGAAGCCTTATTCTCGTTCATATCAAGACTTGCCGGAGCTATCTTCTCTCCGGAAAGCCTGTTGTAGGAATTTGTATAGCAGTTTATGAACATCCATGAACCGCCGCTAAATAAAAGATACAGGAAGATCGCCCTGATGGCGGTCTTTTTTTTATACCTTCTTCTCATTTTTTCTCCTTCATAGAACACAGCAGCTCTCCCAGCGATGAACCGATGAGCTGGCCGGAATACTGTACCTGTTCAAGGGTATTACCGTGAGAGCCTACCTCTATAAGCAGGCTGCCGGTAGTGAGATCCTGATTGTAGCAGCGATAATCAAAAAGCACCGGCCTTGTAAGCCCCTTATGGTCGCTTTCCAGCTTCTCCTGAAGCGAACAGGCAAAATGAAAGTTCTTCATATGA
>JAAYBK010000263.1 GCA_012718885.1 Ruminococcus sp.
CTGCATCAGAGCCGTTCTTTTCACTGCATCCGGTAATAGCAACTAGGCATAGTGCAGCAAGCATACAATGGAAAATATATTTATTTTTCATATAATTGTTCTCCTTAACTTATTCATCATCGGCTGCGTGCATAGCCTCATAGCGCTCCGCATCCTTATCACTTGCAATAGATTCAGGATCAAGAATACCAAGAACACGGCCAATAAGATACACGTTCTCTTCATCGCTGAAGGTCATGGTATCATATTTCTCATTGTATGAGTGGAGACCGTCTTTCTCCAGAACCTTGATGTAGGTGCTGTTGCCGACCATAAAAGCACCGACCTCTCCATACTGCAGCTCCGGACAACCGGGATATTTTTCAACTAGTACCATATCTCCGTCATGAAATTCAGGCTCCATACTATCACCGTTGACAGGGAAGACAAGGTCCGCCTGACGGATTGCTGTATTTGTGCGAGGATAGAGATAGATCGGTTCACCTTCATCCTCAAATTCAGCACCGCCGTCGAAACCGGCAGCAAGACTCTTGTCGCAGAAGGTAAGCTTGATGATTTCAGGACAGTCGCCGACAAATTCTGCTGCCTTAAGAGAGAATATAAGGTTATCGACCGTCAGCTGGTGTCCCTGATTGAGTCCGCGATAATCCTCGATCATTGTCTGCTCCTTGGCTGTGTATGTATTCAGGGGATTATCAATGCCGTAAAGCTCATAAAGGGTAATCTGCAGGATATCACAGAGCTTAGGAACAACGCTGAAATCGGGACGGGTTCTGCCGTTCTCCCAGTTGCTTACTGCATTTGCAGTTATTCCAACCTCGCTTGCAACATCCTTCTGCTCAAGGCCCTGACGCTCGCGGTAGTACTTGATGCGCTTTCCGACTGCGTGTGCATCCTTCAGCCTGACTGGATTAGAGATATTGCTCTTGGCGGGCGGTTCAGGTCTGCCGCCCTTGGAAACCGTTATCATCGGCTTCTTATCTTGCTTCTTCATAATGAGCCCCTTTCAAATGGTAATCATAGTTATTCTGTCAATACACAAATAGCACAAATGTTCTCTTTAGAAACTGTGCATGTCTACAAAGTTTTTTAACTGCTTTTCAACACTGACAATGTGGTGAAGGCAATTTTTCTCGTAGCCATGCTGTCTTTAATTGCATTATAACACACTGACTGTGTTTTGTCAATAGAAAATTTTGCTTGCAATGAGATTTGAAGTGTGATATAATAGCCTCAACGATGTTACCGGAGCGTAAAAACGATACTGTTATCCTACTGGGTGTGTGGTGGGATCAGTATTACTCTGCAGACATCCTTTCCTTCGCCGCAATAGATATGTCATGAAAGATTCCTCAATTGCAATGTAAGCATGTGCTGACAGAAAGGAGTATACAGTGGAAGCAGTTATTACAGCAAGTCCTCACGCCTTTGATCCAATTGCACATCATAATCTTCCACCTGAGGAGAAAGAAAAGGTATACAGCCGGAGAGTAAACGAGCTGGTACAGCCATATACCGTAATCGATGTTCTGACTAAGGTGTATCACAGGAGCTTTTCCAGCGATCTCGCAGCATATATCGGTGAACACCCGGAGAAATTCACGGAGTATAAGAAAACGGATGCATCATGGGGAATGTCACGAGTATGGGTGAATGAATGTAAGTGTATCTGTCCGGAGTCTGTTTTTGATCAGCCGAAAAGCGCCTTCTATGTGGATATTGTCATATCCGCCCGGGTAAAGGTAGAGGAGGAGAAAACAGGCATTGCCTGTCTGAAGAGCCACTATACCATAAAGGGCGAATTCCGACTTCGGTATAAATTCGATTTTCGCCCCTGCCATCTTACCTGCGTTTTTGATAGAGTGATCCTTGATGAAAAGAGAAGTCTTCTGGCTATATTCCCTGATGCGATCAGGCTGGATAAGTATCTTCTTCCGCTTCTTTTGTCAGCAGAGGATTATAAGAAGGCGGCATCACTTGTTATAGAGCAGATGCGCAGGGCGTTGAAAAAGAAGTATCGAGTCCACGCCCCCTTTGATCCAAGGAAATGGATCAGTATTATGGGACCAAAGATCAAACTGGGAGCCTTTCCGGAGAATGGTGCTATGGGCGAATACTTCTTTGATTTCGGACAGGCAGATCTGTTCGATCCCGATACAGGAGAGGTTACGCCCAATTGCAATATAGATCCGGGGACCATTGTTTTGAATCACCGTGCCTTACAGTCAAAGGCTATGGAAAACTCCACGATATGTCATGAGGGTATTCATCATCGGTTCGATTCCCTTTATTTGATGCTGCAGAGAACACATGGACACAGCTATGCATCATATCTCTGCAAGCGTTACAATAAAAATGATAAGCAGGGAGACAGTAAATGGTCGCCTATAGATATCATGGAGCTTCACGCCAATAAGCTGCCGGGATACATCATGATACAGGATAAGCCGGGAAAGACGTATGCCGATAAAATGATGAAAAGCTATGGCGGGGAGCATACCCTCCAGAACCTCGAACAGCTTGTAAAGGATGTTGCTGCTCATTTTGAGGTGCCATTATCGATGGCACGCAGGAGACTTACGGAGCTGGGCTATCCGGATGTTGACGGTATATCACAGTATATCAATAATAAACGGGTACCAAATCATCTATCGAAGCTACCGCCGAATCAGACATACACGATCGATGAACAGGATGCTATTGCGGAATACCTGAGAAATCCGGAATTTCGCAAGGTTATTGATACCGGACTCTTTGTCTACGCTGAAAGCCACTACTGCCTGAATACCAGCCAGTATGTATATGTGGATCACAGCGGATATTTCCATCTGACGCGGGAAGCGCGAGAGAACATGGCGGCCTGCTGTCTGGTATTTGAAGAGAAATATCTGCACAAGCTACGGGTTTTATTGGGCGGACGATTACTGAAGAATCCTGAAAAGGGAAGTAAGCGCGTTCAATACTGTGGCAAAAACGGAGAGGCAGCGACGACTGCAGAAGGCCTTGCGCTGCGAAAAATGCTGGAAAAGCAAGCACGAGAGATGCAGACTGTTAAGAAGACATTCAATCAGATGACCGTCGATCTTATGAAATCTCATCGGTTTACAGTACCTGCGCTTGCAGAGGCTACAGGAATGTCGCCGGATACGATAAAGAATCTGAGAAACGATCCTGATCGTGTATTTGATATTCGTGAGCTTGTCGCTTTCTGTATCGCCCTGCATCTGTCGCCCGATGTCAGCAACGAATATATCAATGCATCGCTGAGTAAATTCCGCAACAGCATCGATATGGAGCTGTATAAGTACGCACTGAAGCAGTGGTATACGCTGCCTGTGCCTGTTGTAAACCGGAAGCTGGTGGAGGCAGGTGCAGTTCCGCTTACCAATTATGTAGACGGATACGATGAAAATGGTGTCCGGATAGATGCATGAACTGAATACAAAGAATATGGCTGTCAGACAGAAATGTCTGGCGGCCTTTTTATATGTCCGGGGACAAATCGTCCCCCGCTATGTTCATTTACGAAAATGCCTATATTACGCAGATTTTTATTGATAGCCATACAAATACTGAAAGAAATTTTCAAAAAACGGGTACAAATCGTACCCGTTTTGATTATATGCGAATTTATGCGAAATTCAGTGCGGCACTGCGGTGATATCAAGGCGCCCAGTCCCCGAAAATGCGTTGTTTTCAAGCAGAATCGGGTACACTCTGTCTCTTCTTTTGGCCGAAATCCTATGCTACAATTTAGTCATGGTAATTGAGTGGCAGGCGTTATAATTGCTGCCATATATAATAACTGGTATGTCCCGGACACGACGTTAAACTATTCGCTGCTGTATTCTGAGCCGACTGATCACCGGTTGCTCAACAGTCTGTAGCAGAAAATTCAATAAGAACGGCTGTCATTTGAGCTGACGGCTGCAATCCGAACGGAGAAATCCCTTCTGGATGCGGTCTGATTTGTCATGCCCGTCTGCAGCCTGTGGTTCCTCCATTCTCGGAAATGGAGGAATTTTTTATGCTTATCAGATATGAATTCTGTACTGGTGAAGTAGACGCAGTTGAGGTGACCGAGGAGATCGGCACTGTAATAGTTGATTCCAGGAGAAAGGAAGCATCCCTTGATAGAAAGGAGCACAGACACTGCTGGTCAATCGATGCTATGACATACGAGGGGATAGAGCTGGCTGATCCCAATGCCGAGGACGATGATCCCTATGGCGTGCAGGAGGAGCTCGGAGAATCCGTAAGGCAGGCCTTTGCAAAGCTTTCCGGCGTACAGCGCAGAAGACTTCAGATGCTTGCAGACGGCTTGTCTATCAGGGAAATCTCACGTATTGAAGGAAAAAACTTCAAGACGGTATATGAGTCAATAGCTGCGGGGAGAAAAAAGTTTTTGAAATATTATGATAAAACACCCCATCAAAACAGCTCTATAATGTCCGTATTGTGAAGGCGATGATCCGCCGGATGATTTTCAGAGGAGGTGGCGCAGATGAAGCATGCGCTTCAGATCAGTATCGGGAAAAGAATGCAGAGCGGAGGACTGGTATCCTATCGCAGAATCTCCATAAGGGAGAGACTGCTCAGGCTTCTGCTTGGCAGCAAGACACATCTTACAATTATTGTTCCCGGTGATACTGTTGAGGAACTGTCAATCAAAGAAATAGGAAAGGAAGCATAATCATGGACAAAGCTATGGAACTTATCAATGCGCTTAAGGCGCTGACAAAGGCAGTAGTAGCACTGACAGATAAAGTTACTGCAGAGTATATCAACACATTTGAGACATTGTATGATCCTGAGACTGACGAGCAGCCGGCAGCGGAAGCACCGAAGGAACAGCAGACACCTGAGCCTGAGAAGCAGACTGTCACCTTCGTGCAGCTGCGCAGCCGTCTGTCAGAGATTTCCCGTGCGGGGCATACAGCCGAGGTCAAGGAGTTGATCTCTAAATACGGTGCAGAAAAGCTCTCGGATATTGCCGAGGCTGACTACGCAGCTGTGCTTGCAGAAGCGGAGGGATTAGTATGAGCAGCCATGCTCTTTTATCTCCCTCCAGCAGTGAGCGCTGGATCAATTGCCCGCCTTCTGCCAAGGAAAACGTGGGCGGCGACACTGGCAGCAGCTACGCTCAGCAGGGCACCGATGCCCATGCCCTCTGTGAGTACAAGGTCAAAAAAACACTCGGATACAGCGTCCGGGATCCCACAGAGGACCTGACATACTTCGACGAGGAGATGTCTGAGTGTACTGATGCTTACTGCGAATATGTCATGGAGCAGGTGCAGGCTGCAAAAGCGTGCTGCCCTGATCCGCTGGTTCTCGTAGAGCAGCGCCTTGACTTTACCCGTTGGGTAGCAGAAAGCTTTGGCACAGCCGATTGCGTCATAGTTGCCGATGGTGTAATGACCGTCATTGACTTCAAATATGGTCTCGGTGTGCTTGTGGAGGCTGATAACAACAGTCAGATGAGAATGTACGCTCTTGGAGCACTGCATCTTTTTGAAAGCATCTATGATATACAGACAGTTCGCATGACAATTTTTCAGCCCCGCCGTGACAACGTCAGTACAGCGGAGATATCTGCAGAGGAGCTGCTAAGCTGGGCTGATGAGGTCCTTATACCAGCAGCGATACTTGCGGCTAAGGGTGAAGGTGATTACAAAGCTGGTAAGCACTGCCAGTTCTGTAAGGTCAAGGCTACATGCCGAAAGCGGGCTGAGTATAACCTGCAGCTTGCTCAGTATGATTTTGCCGTGCCTGATACCCTCGCCGATGACGAAATCAGCATGATTCTTGACAGGGCTGAAACCTTTATCGGCTGGATCAACGATATCAAGGATTATGCACTTGAACAGGCTATCAGCGGTAAGCAGTATCCCGGCTTCAAGGTCGTGGAGGGGAGAAGCAACCGCAGATATACAAATGACGATGCTGTTGCAGCAGTTGTCACGGATGCTGGCTATGATCCTTATGAACGCAAGCTCATGGGTGTAACCGCTATGACAAAGCTGCTCGGCAAGAAGAAATTTGATACTCTCCTCGGCACTCTTATTGAGAAGCCGAAGGGAAAACCGACAATGGTTCCTGTCAGTGACAAACGTCCTGCGTGGAACTCCGCAACTGAAGAATTCAAGGAGGAAAATGAAAATGAGTAAAATTGTAAATCCCTGCAAAGTTATCACCGGCAAGAACACACGCTTCAGCTATCTGATCGTGAATGAGCCGAAGGCAATCAACGGTGGCACTCCAAAGTACAGTGTCTCTCTCATCATCCCGAAGTCCGATACTGCCACTGTCGAGAGAATCAAGGCAGCAATTAAGGCTGCATATGACGAAGGACAGTCAAAGCTCAAGGGCAATGGCAAGTCAGTGCCGTCACTGAAGGCGATAAAGACTCCGCTGCGTGACGGTGACGAGGAGCGCCCCGATGATGAGGCTTA
>JAAYBK010000023.1 GCA_012718885.1 Ruminococcus sp.
GCAGTACAGAGGAAGTACCAGTCTCTGATCTCACGCTCATACTCAAGGCCGAGATAGTGGCTGCATCCGTATGTAACAGGCTCGCCAGCCATTCTCATATTTCTGATAAAGTCAACGAGAGTTCTGTAATCGTCCTTGGTGAGGAGGAGATTCGGGTAATCCTTTGCTCGTCCCATAGGCTCTATGTTGACAACTCGCCATGAATCCAGATCAAGCTCGCTGAATATTTTGTACAGCTCCGGAAGCTGGCCGATATTCTCATGAGTTACAACTGTTGTGATCTGTACAGCCTTGAAGGAGCCGTTTCTTATAAGGCTCTCAACGCCTGCCATAGCCTTTTTGTAGCCGCCTTTGGTACGGCGGAAGTTGTCGTGTGTTTCTTCAAGACCGTCGATACTAACTGATATAGTGCCCATTCCGCAGCGCTGAAGATCTTTTGCAACGCTGTCGTCAATAAGTGTAGCGTTGCTGGTCATTCCCCATTTAAATCCCAATTCATGTGCAGATGACATTATATCGAAAAAATCCTTCCTGAGAAGGGGCTCGCCTCCGGTAATGCACAGCATTTTTTGGTCAGTACCCATATCTTCCTTTACCTGTGTGAGAAACTCACGATACTGTGCGGGAGACAGCTCTTCAGCCTTGACCTCGCCGCAGCGGCTTCCGCAGTGGATGCAGTTCTCATTGCAGCGCATAGTAAGCTCAAGGAAGAGATTTCGGAGCTGAGGCTTTATTTTAAGCTTATCACGATAGTCTGCCATTGCATAGAGATGACTCTTTTTAAGATTTTTATTAAGCATAGTTTTTCTCCGTTGTCAATTATTCAAGTCCGAATACCCAGGGCGGGCCATAGAGCGGAGCGACAGTTGTAGTAGTATAAGGCTGGAATTCAGTCGGCTCAGCAGTTGTAGGTTCGATTTCCTCTGTTGGAGGCTCGGTAACATTTTCATACTCATCGAAAGTTTTTATTTCACCAGTAAGATATTTGTTAACAATTTCGATATCTCTGAGGTCAAATCTACCGTTATTATCCACATCATAGCGATCGTCATAGAGATAGTCTTTCGGATAACTTGGATCGTTATAGTTCATTTTCATGAGAGTAAGATCGTATGCATCCACTTTACCGTCATAATCAACATCACCAAATATCTCTATTGGCGGAGGTCCGTAAAGAGGTGCTGGCAAAGCTGAAGTTGGCTCAAAATCTGGATTTTTGTAGAAATCTTCATCCTCAAAATACGGATCAGTTGTCTCTTCTTCCGTATCAATAGGGTCATCCTCATTTATTGAAGGATCCTCTGTAGTGATCTGTCCATCTTTTTCAAAGTCCCATATGCTTGGTGGACCGTAGAGTGTAGGTATAGTTGTAGTTGGTACATATGTATATGTAGTAGTTTCCGTCTGAGCGTTGAGCTCGTTTCCTTCAACTACTATCTTGTTGCTGAGTGGTCTTGCGAACTGCTCTTCTTCTTTTTCGCCTGCCTGCGTAACGTTTCCGCAAGCTGCAGCACTCATTGCAGCGGCGAGAACAGCAGCGGTCAGTGCGGTTGCTTTAGTTTTTTTCATGATTCTCTCAATCCTTTCATTTTAATTTTAGTCGTAATTCTCCGGAGGGCCGTAGATAACTGGTATCTCGTCCTGCGAAGGCACATAAGGGTCGATGACATTGTCCTGTGGAGGACCGTATATGTCCTGCGGGTCGTCCATTGCAGGATCATATGGCGCAGTAGTTATGTCCTGAGGAGGGCCGTAAATGCACTCCTGATTATCAGTGGCCGGCTGATACTCTGTTTCTGTCTGGATAGTGGCAGCTGATGAGCTGTCGTTGTCTGACGAGTCGTTAGTGTTGCAGGCTGAAAGATTCATTGCAGCTGCAAGTGCGGCGGCAGTCAGAAGAGTTTTCTTTGTTTTTTTCATTATTAATCCTCCCTGATTAAAAGCGGAAAGGAACACTTTCTCGTGCCGTATAACTATATATATAGTATATACCTAATATTGGGAAAAGTCAATGCAAAAACTGTGCAGAATAAAAAAACTCTTCAATCGCCGTCCTGATTTGTCCACCTTACATTATTTAGACGGAGCAGCCTAAAAAAACTCTCACTATTTCTAAAAAAATATTTATGATAAATTATTGACGAAGTGCGGCGAAAAAGGTATAATATAAGAAGAGAATTTCAGGATAAATAAAAGGAAAAACACTGAAAGCAAGTTCCATTCAAGCGCCTGTCCGGATGCGTTTGGCTGTCTGGACTACAGTTCTGGAGGACGCTGACCTATTAGTTCGATGCTTTTCCTAATATATAAATAGTAAGGATGATAATATGCTTTCATTAAATAAAAGAGCAGCATCATTTCTGATTCTTTCAGCAATGCTCACATCGTCAGTGTCATGTGCTTCATCGGTTGGAAAGGCTGACAGCAGCGAGGAGCTTACTCAGGCTGCCGAAGTCTCAACAGAAGCCGGAACGGAGACTGCTCAGGAGGTCACTGCTGAAGCTGTCACCGAGCAGGCTACTGAAGCTAAGAATGCAAATGCCGGCTCCAAGGGAAACATATATGACGTAAAGGGCAGACTGCTTGTCAGTACCGGTACTGACAGTGCCGGAAAGCCTGTAAGAGTATACTCAGACGACTATGCAGTATCACTTGCTAATATTATAACCGAGATGTCTGACGGGTACGACACGGCCTTCAATGACCTGCTTTCTGAACCGCAGGAGGGCACTGATGTTGGGCAGTCGATCCAGCTTACCATTGATGCAGACGTTCAGAACGCCGTGTACGACTATATGCAGAGTTCTAATCTTGTGGGATCGGTAGTTGCCATGAGGACTGACGGATCTATCCTCGCTCAGGTCTCATATCCCTCCTATGATCCGAGAACCGTCAGCGATCAGAAGTACGATGAGGAGCTTGCCTGGGGAAAATGCGGCAATAAGGCCTTCCAGAACTTTGAGCCGGGTTCATGCTTTAAGATAATGTCTGAGGTTATCGCTGACAAGCACGGCTTCTATTCCTGCCACGACGAGGGAGAGTGGAAATTTGATGGGATATCCATAGTGAACTGGGATCACGACACCGGCTCATATCCGGTTGAGCGCTCCTTGCAGTCGGCTTTTGTAAATTCCAGCAATATCTTCTTTGCCAAAGCCTTTGACAGTATCGGATCCGAGGCGGTACTATCGGATCTGGACAGTATATTCCACTTCAAAACGCCTATAGACTGTGATTTCGGTGAGATAAAGAACAACGTTGAGATATACTGCGAAGACGATCTGAGACGAACTGCATTCGGTCAGTCCTACGTGCTGACCTGCCCGA
Source organism: Ruminococcus sp. (assembly GCA_012718885.1). GTDB lineage: Bacteria > Bacillota > Clostridia > Oscillospirales > Ruminococcaceae > Ruminococcus. The sequence goes on from JAAYBK010000023.1 coordinate 3,328, forward strand.
TATATCTTGCAGCCCTCGGCAGAGAGGCAGCTTTCGGCAATATGGTCAAGCCTTTCGTACTGAAAGACGTAGTGGATACAAATGACAGTACAAAGGTGCTGAAGCAGGGAAGCACTCCGGGCGAGGTCATTGCCTCTATTCCACAGGAGTACCGCCAGAATCTTCAGAATGGAATGAGCGGTGTTGCCGGAGGGCTGGGAGTTTATGTACCACAGGGCTATAGTCTGTATGCCAAGACCGGAACTGCCGAGACCTGGGAGAACGACTTCCTTTACATCACTGGCTGCGTCAAGAATAACAGCGACGACGGCACAGCTTCATACGGTGACTACAGCAATTATGACGGCTCTTATGTGATAGTGATGCAGGTCAGGAACCCGGCTGACCATGGCTTTGAATTTGCCAGCCATTCCGCAAGTCTTTATCAGGGAGTTGTAAATGCTGTTGTAGGAAAATAATGCTTTACAAATCCTTAGTAATGTAGTATAATTAGAAAAGATAAAATTTACCGGAGGTATTTATATGTATATAACTTGTCTTGATCTTGAAGGCGTACTCGTTCCTGAGATATGGATCGCTTTTGCGGAAGCAAGCGGTATCCCTGAGCTTAAGAGAACTACCCGTGACGAGCCCGACTACGATAAGCTGATGAACTGGCGTATCGGCATCCTCAAGGAGCACGGTCTCGGTCTTAAAGAGATACAGGAGACAATTGCAAAGATCGATCCTATGCCCGGCGCAAAGGAGTTCCTTGATGAGCTTCGTTCACTCTGCCAGGTAATAATCATCAGCGATACATTCACACAGTTTGCAGCTCCGCTTATGAAGAAGCTGGGTATGCCGACTATATTCTGCAACAGCCTTGAAGTTGCTGACAACGGTGAGATAACAGGCTTTAAGATGCGCTGCGAGCAGTCAAAGCTGACCACAGTCAAGGCACTTCAGTCCATAGGTTATGACACTATTGCCAGCGGTGACAGCTTCAATGACCTTGGTATGATAAAGGCCAGCAAGGCTGGATTCCTGTTCAGAACAACAGATTCTATCAAGGCTGACTATCCTCAGTTCCCGGCATATGAGACATATGACGAGCTGCTGGAAGCAATAAAGAAAGCCATGGACTAATAAAAATGTGAACATTTCAAGGTGTGATAAGATTTCCTTATCACACCTTTTTTATATGCTAAGAAAAAATATTGTGCCGACCGGCACATTTTTTTGAACCGGAAATGATTTTGTGCAGGATAGGTGGATAAAACAATGCCATAATAAGCGGAAATACAGGCTGGTTCTCGTAATCTCCTGACAAAATCGGACAAAATCAACCAGCGAAAATTAAGTGGGGGTTCTGCTCGATTTATATCAATATTGCCGAGAGATATTCAAGGCTTTACATATAATTGAAATATGTGGAGAAGAAAACTGTTAAGTTTTATCTATATAAAAATTATATACAGGTATTATATTGACAAATGCTTAACTTTCAGACAACTGATGATTATGAATTTTGTAGAATATTTTTTATTTTTTTTTAGTTGTTGACTTTAACGTATATATGGGATATAATTACAACCGGATCGGCCAATCCTTAATAAAATGAATATAAGTTAAAACAAAACTATAAAAATGATAAGTGTGTGAGGTATTATTATTTTTTATAGCCGAGGGGTAAGGTGTATATTTTTGATATAAAATATATACGGAGTTTTTTCAGATTAGCACTAAATTGACATAACAATTAATAAAAATTGGAGGTCTATTTTAATGAAGAAAATACATAAACTTACATCATTTCTGACAGCTGCGACAATGGCTCTTTCAATGTCAGTATCTTTCAGTGCAGCTGCTGTAATGCAGCCTGAGGAAGGAAAAAAAGCATATGCAGATCTACAGGCTCGTGCAAGAGCTTTCAGGGTCGACGATGCGGTTCTGAATCAGAAGTATAACAATGCAAAAACACGTATCCAGAATAACACCGGAACTTTTGATATTTTTTCAGATCGTCCTTACGGTGACGAAGGAATAAACTACGGTGATTATCAGTTTATCAGAGACACTATAAACGAGCTTTATAAAAAAGATAAATTCAATAAGAAATCATTCCCGTTAAGCGATGTCGCTGATTATAACAAGGTAAAATGTGATGTTGACGGCGATGGCGAGCTCAGCTATTACGACTATTGCTGTATGCTCAGATATATTCAGGAACAGATAGGCCTGACAGATGATTATACTGATCTTATAAGAAAGCAGGAAAACCTCCGCCTTGGTTTTATGGGCGGTGAAGGTGCAGTATGCCTGAAAAAGATCGTTTCAGACGAGGAGAATATCACTATTCCTTCAGAGATATGCTGCAAGGTAAAGCTAAAGGACGAAAACGGTAAGCTTGTAGATTCATGGTGTATCCTGCCGGTGCTTGAGATAAAAGAAAACGCATTTTCAAAGTGCCCGAACATGAAGAAGCTCACTATCAGAAACTACATTCAGCCTGAATGGTTCATGAGGCCTGAGGAGTTTGATTGTGAAGAGCAGCTTTTCTCCGGAAAGCTCAGAGCTATCGAAAACGGCGGTACTGTTGCTGATTGTACATATATCGATATAAAGGACGGTGCATTCAAAGGCTGCACAAACCTTGAGACTGTTAACTTCCAGGAGAATGTCAACTTCAGCCAGGAGCTTTTCAAGGGCACTAAGTTCTATGATTCAGATAATTGTTATCAGGCAGATAATGGAATATGTTATGTAAAGAGCAGTGACGGAAGAGCACTTGCAGCCTGCGGTATCTATGATAAGTCCAAGGTACTTGCCGAGCGTAATGGTATTCTTAATTTCGACATTGAAGATGGTACTACAACGATCACAAGCAACCTCAGAACTGTATTCTATAATTTAGATAAGAGCAAGAAGATATCACTGAATATCCCTGATTCATTAAGATATATCCATAATGATGCTTTCTCATCAGGTGAGACATTCGACTATTCTTCCGGTAGGAAGATAAAGGTTGACTGCTATTCAATAAAGTGGGTAAACGGCAGGAGCTTTGACGAGCTCTGTGCAGATTATGAGGATCAGAAGGTAGATCCGGATAAGCTTAATGAAGATGACAGGAAAAGGTGGATCCCCACTTTAGACGAATTACTGAAAAGGAACAATGGTTCATTCAAGGGCACACAGTTCATGGCCGCTCCTGTCAAGGAGATTATCAAAAAACAGGTCGCTGTTATAAATGCAGACAAGAAAATCATAACAGAGCGTGATAAGATAGAGGCTGCCTGCAAATTTATATTTGAACAGGCTGAGTATTCAACATATGTTGACAACATAGACGAATTCTCACTTTTCCAGAATGATCTTTACAACATTGTCGATGAGGCAAGAGCAAATAACTATGCTGCAACAAATGCTTTCCTTTCACATTATACAATGTGCGAGAGCTATTCATATGCAGTATCTTTGATGCTTGATGCTCTTGGTGTAAGAAACTGTACAATGGGCTGTGAAGGTCATGCTTATAACTTTGTATACATAGACGGACAGTGGCAGATCGTCGATATGTCAGTATACGGAGCTTATGATCGTAACTATAAGCTTTACACAGCTAATGATACTATGAAACCGGAAGATACATCATTTATCAGAAGAGGTATGGATATATCTACATATACGGATAAAAAATATCATGGTCCACGATATGATTTCACTCCGGTTCAGCCTAAAAATATATACGGTGTAAGCGGAGAAGGATATTATCCAGGTGCAAGTATAGCCGGTTCATCGAAGCTTGCAGTATTCAATGAGAACGGCATATCAGACAATCTTATATCCGAGGA
>JAAYBK010000264.1 GCA_012718885.1 Ruminococcus sp.
TGAGATAGACGGAGCAGGCAAGGACAGCGATAATGCTGATGAAATACTCTCTATCGCCAATAAGGATAATGAGCATATCTACATCAAGGGAGACGGTTCTCTTGATGATGGTATGGAGATAGTAACTTACCCTATGAGCCTTGATTGTCATAAGGACTTCTGCTGGCAAGAGATAATGAAGAAGGCTGTGTCTATGGGATATCGTTCGCATCAGACCAGTACCTGTGGACTTCACATCCATGTCAACAGAAATTCTCTTGGTGAGACTCACGACGAGCAGGAGCTTGTAATAAGCCATATCCTGTTCTTTGTAGAGACTCACTGGGCTGAACTGCTGAGGTTCAGCAGACGTTCCGAGTATAGCATGAACAGATGGGCTGCTCGTTACGGTTATGAGAAAACAGGACGAGAGATACTGGATAAAGCTAAGAAGGGCAACAACGGTAGGTACGCTGCCGTAAACCTTATGAACTACTCAACTATCGAGTTCAGGCTGTTCAGAGGCACCTTGAAGCACAATACTCTTATCGCCGCACTTGAACTCGTGAACGAGATATGCGACCTGGCTATGCATCTTACCGAAGACGACATTGGTAAAATGTCTTGGAGTGAGTTCGTTGAAGGTATAGAAGCTCCGGAACTCATACAGTATCTCAAAGAGCGCAGGCTCTATATCAATGAAGAAACAAATACCGAGGAGGACTTATAAAATGAAAAAGCTTGAAATACTTACAAAATTACCGAAGGTAAAACTGCCGAGCATCATGTCGAGCGATGCTCAGGTTATCCTCAGACTCGTTACTATCCTTGCTGCTACCCACCTTGCAAATAAGGTAGATAAGGTCATCAAGGACTTCGAGGCTCTTGATAATCCCGACGATATCATCCATATTTTCAGATAAGGAGGAATGCCTATGTGTTCATTATTCGGCTGGCTTGACTACCAGGGCGTTATACCTCATAGGATGCTGAAGAAGCTGACTCAGGCTCTGGCTAACGCTGCTGAGGAGAGAGGAACTGACGCAGCAGGTATAAGCTACATTCATAACGGCGAGGTCGTTATCTACAAGAGACCGAAGCCAGCTCACAAGCTTCACTTTGATCCGCCGGAAGGAACAAGAGCTGTCATGGGACATACCCGCATGACTACTCAGGGAGACGGCAAGAACAACTACAACAATCATCCTTTCCCCGGTCTTGCCGGGGATACTTCATTTGCCTTTGCTCACAACGGAGTTCTGTGGAATGATAAGGAACTGAGGAAGGACAAGCTTATCCCTGATACCCACATCGAGACAGACTCTTACGCAGCTTGTCAGCTTATAGAGGCACAGCAGAAGCTTGACTTTGACAGTCTCAAGTATATGGCTGAAACTGTTGAGGGGAACTTCACTTTCACTGTACTCGATCAAGAGAACAGCTTATACATCATAAAAGGAAGCAATCCAATGTGCCTGCTTCACTTTCCTGTACTGGGATTGTATGTATACGCCAGCACAGAGAGCATCATGAAGAAGGCTCTGCAAAAGGTCGGACTTCACAAGTTCGCTATGGAGCGTGTAGAGACTGACGATGGTGACATTCTCTGTATTGACAGGCACGGTGAGATCACACGATCCGAGTTTCAGCCTAAGGTATATCGTTCCAAATATGGAAGCTGGTACGATTATGACGACTCTTCTTATTATACTATCCACGAAGAAATGCTTCTTACGTACTGCAACTTCTATGGAGTCGATAGTTCCGACGTTGAACTGCTGCTTGAATACGGTTACTCCTGTGATGAGATCGAGGAGATGCTCTCGGATCACGATCTGCTGTATCAGGCACTCAGAGATATTAAGTGCGTATACGGTGAAGAAGTCTATGAGAGCTACTGTGGGGCGTTCTGATGTTTCAAAAAGTAAACTTTATGGGACACCTGAAAAATAGCGAAAAAAGCGTTCCAAAAAGTCCGGTTTTGACTTTTGAGACGTTCCGAAAGTAGCCACCACTTTTTGAGACGGAAAGGAACTGAATATGGATAACAGGATCTATGGGTATGCTCGTGTTTCTACCAGAGAGCAGAATGAAGATCGTCAGCTTGAAGCACTGATAAGATTCGGGGTGCCTGAGCAGAACATTATCATCGATAAGGCTTCCGGTAAGGATACAGAGCGTGAGGGTTACCAGTACCTCAAGCGTCAGATTCTCCGGAAGGGAGATACACTTGTTATCAAGGAGCTTGACAGGCTCAGCCGTAATAAAGCTGATATCAAGAGAGAACTGGAAGAGTTCAAAGCAGCAGGAGTACGTGTAAAGATACTCGACATTCCGACTACTCTTACGGACTTCCCACCAGATCAGGCTTGGATCTTAGAAATGATAAACTCGATCCTTATAGAGGTTCTCGGCAGCATTGCTGAAAACGAGCGTAATAAGATACGTTCTCGTCAACGTGAGGGAATAGAGGCTGCAAAGAAGCGGGACGTTAAATTCGGACGTCCTGCTAAGCCTCTGCCTGATAACTGGCAGGAGGTATTAGCTGAAGTTCACAGCGGAAAAATAAAGCCTGTAGAAGCTATAAGAGAACTTGGTATCTCTAGGTCATGCTACTACAGGCTTTATAATAAATAAGATTGTACAGCTTGCCCCTACATGGGGTAAGCTGTTTTTTTAACGTTTATACCACCTTTATGTCGTGTGAATTTCGTGTGAAAACGTGTGAAAAAACGCCTGTAAATTCTTCACACGCGACTGCATATTTGCAGTTATAACTGTTTTCTACAGGCAACAGAAAAGCCTGTATTTCGGTGTTTTCCTCGAAATACAGGCTTTTTAATTCTGGCGGACAGAGAGGGATTCGAACCCTCGTTACGCTATTAACGTAAACACGAGTTCCAGTCGTGCGCCTTAGACCAGCTCAGCCATCTGTCCGTACTTTGGTGCGAGTAATGGGACTTGAACCCATACGTCTCTCGACACACGCCCCTCAAACGTGCCTGTCTGCCTATTCCAGCACACTCGCAAAGTACTTAAATATTATACACCAGAATAAATACAAAGTCAAGTGCTTTGAAAAAATATTTTTTATTTAACTTTATATTGCTATAAAAACTCCTTCCGGTCAGTTATGACCAGGAAGGAGTTTTTGTTTACGCTTCAGTATTGAACTGGCTCTCATGTCTTGTGAAGAAATCTGTTCTTGGCGGGAGGAACTTAAGCTTATGCTCGTTACCTGTAAAGACGGTGAGCGGCTCAAGGATAGTATCCCATGACCAGATCCTGTCATCAACATCAAGGTATTCACGGAGTTTCTCTGTACCGAAAGGAGCCATAGGATGAAGGAGAACACCTGCTATTCTTATCATATATAACAGGTTAGCAAGAGCCTGTTTAAGAGCGTCCTTGTCGGGATAGTCTCCGGTGAGAGCCTTTGCCATATACTTGCTGCCGTTTCTTATATAGCTGTCGAGAACGTAGGTGCACTGGTGGAAGGCGAATTTGGACATATGTCTCTCATATTCCAGAACAGCCTTCTTTGCGTCAGCAACAAAGCTTTCCTCGGGCGCGTTGTCTGGCATAATCCCGTCAAGCTCGTTCTGACAGGTATAGAAAGCGGTGCGTATCATACGGTTGTAAACATTTGAAAGGAGCAGACCGTCCTTTACAACGGGATCTGCATCATCCGGCTTTGCGTCCGGATTATATGGCTTCGGCATGAAGCTTACGGAGCGCTGTCCGAGACCGAGCCCCAGCCAGTGCATACGGAGCTGCTCAGGAGTATAGTGATCCAGCAGATCGTCAGCCATTGGCGGCTTTACTGCGCCTGAGCTTGAAGCCTTCTTGTCAAGGAAGAGGATATGGTGGTTGGCAACGATAACAGGGAGCTGCAATTCGCCGTCAGCAGGGGAAGCAGACTTTGTTTCGGAAGCCTGCTGAGCCATCCACATAGCCGGTTCAGCGATACCGTAGAAGTAGATATTGTCCTGGCCGATAAACTGGTATACAGTTGAATCTTTGCTGCACCAGTAGTCCTTCCATTCCTCGCGGTCTCTGCCTGATTTTTCAAGGTAGGTCTGAGTAAAGGAGATAGGAGCCCAGAGAGACTCAGGCCATACCCATACAGTCAGGCCTTCCTCGCCGTCCATGACGGGAGCGGGGACACCCCATTCGATATTTCCTGTGAGACGGAACGGAACAAGAGTCTTGCCGGTTCTGTAGCGGATGCCGTTTTCGGTGAGGATACGGCAGGCCTCATCACAGTCGGAAAGCTTTGTGAATTCTATTGTAAATGAAGGCTTTTTAGGCTCTTCGAGATATTCGTGGGCAGGCATACTGTCCTTGAGGGAGAAATACTTCTCCTCGAATTCACGCTTGATGTATATTACCGGCGGCTTGAGAAATTCGTCGATAGTCTTCCATACGACAGGGCGGATGTCCTTGCGCTTTTTCAGCTCTTCCACCCATTCCTTCATAAGCTCCTCATAGTCACGGAGCTTGAAGTACCAGTTGGTAACAGGCTTCATTGTAGGTGTTTCGCCGGTGAGAGTGCTCACAGGGTTGAGAAGGTTCTCAGGCATATACTGGTGACCAAGGTCACACTCGTCAGCGTAGCCCTTCTCTGAGGTACAGCCCTCAACAGGACATTTGCCGACCACCTGACGGCCGTTAAGGAACATACCGGCTTTTTCATCATAGAACTGCATAGTGGTGATCTTGCTGAGCTGACCCTTCTTGTAGAGGGAGCTGATGAACCAGTCTGTGACCTCGGCATGGATCTCCTTTGAGCGTCCGAGACCGGAGGCAGCGAAGAGATCAGGGGATATGCCGTAAGCGTCAAGAGTAGCCTGCTGCTTGTCATGGTTGCGCTGAACAAAGTCAGTGAGGGAGCCTTCAAACTCTCCCTTCTCGACCTTGACTCTCCAGCCCTCAGCGATAGGAGAGCCATAGCAGTCGGTACCGCCGACGAATATAACATTTTCCTTGCCTATACGGTCACGCATGAATCTTGCGTATGTGTCAGCGAAGACGAACATTCCTCCCACATGGCCGAAATGGAGCTCCTTATTGCCGTAGGGCATACCGCCTGTGACAACAGCTCTTTTCGGGAACACGGGGCGTGGTATCTCAAAAGGCTTACCGTTATTGCCTTCTTTATTTCTTGCCATTTATTTCAAGTCCTTTCGATATTCAGCCATTAGCTTTATTGAGTCAGCTCAGGGCTGGCTTATGCCCATTTTTCAAGACGGCGGCGAACGATGTCCTCGCCGAGAACGTGGCTCACTTCATGGATATCCGGAGCATTTGCATGGCCTGTGAGGGCGATGCGGAGCATATTTGTGATGTGTACGATGCTGCCCTTGTACTGGTCGGGGTTCTTCTTGAAGTCCTTGGGCTTAACTGCGAAGCCCAGCTCTTCTGTGATGGCCTTTACCTTGTCGAACCATGCTGCGGAATCGTCGCTGTGGTCATAGGAAGCCAGGTACTTTGAGAAGAAAGTCTTTCTTGTAGCCTCATCCACTTCTTCAGGCCATTCATCCTTAATGGAGAATGTCTCGTCGTAGTAGAAGCTCATGAAGTCGCAGGCCTGCTTCCATGTCTCGATGTCCTTACGTGGCTTTGCAGCCTGACGGCCGACATTGAGGGCGGCAACTGTGCGCTCGGGATACTGCTTTATGAGCTGAGCGAACTGGTCGTTGTACTCCTCGCACCACTTCAGCCAGCCGGCACATACCTCCTCAGCAGGCATCCTGCCGATAACGTCCTTGGAGATATTGCGGAGCTTGTCCAGGTCAACGAGAGCGCCTGAGATAGACATTTTTGAAAGAGAGTAGGGGAAGTCCCTGTAATCGGATTCCTGATCTGCAAGACGCCATTCCTCGAAGTTGGAGTTGAGGATAGTGAGGAGGAATTCCCAGATAGCGTCAGGGCTGATACCCTCCTGCTGGTAGTATGACAGAGCAAGCTCAGGATCCTTTCTCTTGGAGAGCTTACGCTTTCCGCCGGTCTCTTCATCTATCTTCATCAATGTAGCTGTATGGCAGTAAATAGGCTGCTTCCAGCCGAGAGCGTTGAACAGCTCAACGTGCATAGGCAGTGAAGAGAGCCATTCCTCGCCTCTGATAACATGAGTTGAACGCATGAGGTGATCGTCAACAACGTGGGCGAAGTGATATGTGGGGATACCGTCGCTCTTGAGGAGGACGAAGTCCATATTGTTCCTCGGCATTTCGACCTTTCCTCGTATAGCATCCTCAACGGCGATATATTCGTCAGTTTCAGTGCCTCTGTAGCGGAGAACCCACTCCTTGCCGGCCTCCATGTTTGCCTTTACCTCTTCGATAGAGAGATCACGGCACTTGGCA
>JAAYBK010000265.1 GCA_012718885.1 Ruminococcus sp.
ATCCACGGTAGACCAGGATATTTGCTGCTGCGAAGCAGTCTCCGCCGTTATTGCCTTTACCGGCGAGGAAAACGATGGATTTTTCCTCGGCAGGGACAGTGGTATCCTTGCGGCAGTGCTCGTCAATAGCTTCAGCGAGAGCCTTTCCGGCATTTTCCATGAGCTGTTTCTTTGATACGCCCAGCTTTTCCGAGCGATCCTCGATTCGGCTCATTTGTTTTGGTGTGACGATAAGCATTGTAAATGACCTCCTTTGTAACTATTGATTATAGAAATTAAAACGCCGAAGTCGGCAAGAAATGGGATTCCAAAGGGTCTGTGATCCTTTGACAGGGGAGTGTGCAAGAGGGGACAGCGTCCACTTTGAAGAGTAGTCAGGACGGCGAAGCACTTTCCGGACGGACGCTCTGTGTTTATCTGCCTCGGCTTGAACGGTACTTTTATTTCCCGTTATTATATTAAAGCTTTATTAGCTTCATTGACACTTCATTCAGCAGATAATTTCTGCTTGAGCTTTACCGGCAGGAATTTGCGGATATTATCCATCATGCGCTCATCCGGTACAAATACAAGTCTGGTCTTTCCGTATTCCTTGTGGTCAAAATCTGCATAGTATTCCTTAGTCACAACGTTATCAGTAGCAAAAACTACTGTCATATCCTCGGATTCTTCCAGATCATCGCTGTATTTGCCGAAGTCAGTAAAGCTTCTTACCTCAACGCTGAGAAGGGAACTGCGCTTCTTTTTGGCGATTATCTTGTCTACGTCAAGCTCTCCGTTGGTGAAAGTGTACTCGTATTCAACATAGGATGTTGTCACAAGGAAATAGGTGCCATATCCGGCGCCGACTGCAAGGAGAAGTCCCAAAAGCGCTAAGAGCGGCGTTCCGAGCTGCATCATTGCGATAAGTACGAGACATAATGTGAAGAGGGAACCGGATATTATAGTACCGATCCTTCTGGCCTTGTCGCCTGAGGTCTCTTTCTTCACAACGAGCTGTTCACAAAAATTGTCCATTATATCACTCCATAATTATTATCTGTATAACTTATATAATACCACAGATCTAAAAAAAATTCAATAAAAACACTTGATTTTTTTTGCAGAGCGTATTATAATATATTTACAACCCAATGACTGAGAGAGTAAGACTGCGGAATGTCATCAGAGAGGAGCGGACAGGTGTGAGCGCTCCGGCAGAAAACAGCCTGAAGTTCACTCACGAGGGGCGGAACGGAAGTGCGGTGCGGTAAGCTGTGAAAGCGATGTGCTGCGGGCATTGTAGGCTCTGACGTAGGTCTGCGTTAAAGACAAGAGAGTGTCGGCTCTCCTGACAATGGGTGGTATAAAAGCAAGAGCAGTCTTGTCCTGTTGGACAGGACTTTTTTTAATTCGGGATCAGAACCTGGAATGTTGGATTCGCATCACTTATCAGAAGCAGACAGATCTTTGGCATTTCAGATGCTTGCTCCCAAATTACGAATTCCGAACTCAGAATTATCTTTATGAGGTGAAAAAATGAAAGAACAGCTTGAAAAAATTGAAGCACAGGCCAAGCAGGAACTTGAAGCCTGTACAGAGATCAAGGCTCTCGATGACCTGAGGATCAAGTTCCTGGGCAAGAAGGGAGAACTTACAGCTATACTCAAACAGATGGGTAAGCTCTCAGCAGAGGAAAGACCGGTCATCGGTCAGCTGGCTAACAAGGTAAGAGCAGATATCGAAGAGGCTCTCAGCACTAAGCTTTCATCACTTAAAGCAAGCGCTCAGTCCGCAAAGCTTGCTGAGGAGAGGATAGATATAACCCTCCCCGGAAAGCACGCTCCCTTCGGTAAGCTCCACCCACTCACAAAGGTGGAGAACGAGATCCGTGAGATATTCATGGGCATGGGCTTTGAGATTGCAGACGGTCCTGAGATCGATGACGATTACCACGTTTTCGAGGCACTGAACCTTCCTCCGGATCATCCTGCAAGAGATACTCAGGATACATTCTATATTGAAAATACAAACGAGACTATCCTTCTCCGTACTCAGACTTCATCTGTTCAGGTACACGTAATGGAGAATCAGAAGCCTCCGATACGCATAATCTCTCCCGGAAGAGTTTTCCGTTCAGACGCTGTTGACGCTACTCACTCTCCTCTGTTCCACCAGATAGAGGGACTTGTTATCGATGAGGGCATAACAATGTCAGACCTTAAAGGTACTCTTGAGATGCTTATGAAGAAGCTTTACGGCAAGGACTGCAAGCTCCGCTTCCGTCCCCACCACTTCCCGTTCACTGAGCCAAGCTGCGAAGTCGATATAAGCTGCTTCAACTGCGGCGGCAAGGGCTGCTCAATGTGTAAGGATGAGGGATATATCGAGCTTCTGGGTGCCGGTATGGTACATCCGAAGGTGCTGGAGAACTGCGGCATCGACCCTGAGAAGTATTCCGGATTCGCATTCGGTCTCGGCCTTGAGCGTATGGTAATGGGACGCTATGACATCAATGACCTCCGTCTCCTCTATGAGAACGATGTGAGGTTCTTAGAGCAGTTTTAAAATAAACGCTCTCATTACAGGAGATAACTTAATGGCTGAAAAAACATCTGACATAATCAGGAAATTAAAAAAAGCTCAAAAAAAGCAGCAATACTGATACCGCTATCATTTAGTCCATTGTTTCTCTGTTTAGGTGTATTCCTGTCCGGAAACGAAAATCACAAGACAATACTGTATGCACTGTTGTTAATCATACTTTTTGCAGCGCTTTTGCTTTTTATGTATATGATAAAAAACAAACGTTATGAAAAAATGAAGCAGGACTTAGGCTTAAGCAACGATGATGAGCTGAATTATTATCTCGGAAACAGCCGCAGGATAAATGAGTATAAGTTTATAAACGACGATTATTTAATAGATCTTCCTCCTGCTAAATTATATCGGCTTGCTGACATCAAAAATGCAGAGCGATATAATAAGAAAGTTCCGAAAAACAAGTACAGATCGACTCGTTATTACCGTTACTACATAAAATTAGAGCTTTCAAACGGCAAAAAAGGTAAGCTTAATTTCGGGTTTAAAGAATTAGAGCGGGAGTATGCTTATATACTTACCTCAAAAGCTGCCAATACGGCGAAAAATGCTGATTATACGAGCATAGTTTCCTGATGTATAAAAAGCAGTGCGGCTCGCAATGAAATAAACGAAAGGAATTAAAGATATGAATTTATCTATGAAATGGCTCGGCGACTATGTTAAAGCCGATATGCCTATAAAGGATTTCTGTCACGCTCTTACCATGAGCGGCTCAAAGGTGGAGTGCTACGAGGAGGAGGGAAAGAATATCTCCAATGTCGTAGTGGGAAAGATACTCTCAAAGGGCCCTCACGAAAATGCTGATGCTCTCTTCGTATGCCAGGTGGATATCGGAGCAGAGGCTCCTATCCAGATAGTTACCAATGCAAAGAATGTCAAGGAGGGCGATCTTGTGCCTGTTGCTCTTGACGGAGCAGTTCTTCCAGAGGGCAAGATAAAGAAGTGCAAGATGCGCGGTGTTGAGAGCTTCGGTATGTTCTGCGGCCTTGAAACACTCGGCCTTACAGCACATGATTTCCCATATGCTGATCCGGACGGAGTTTTCGTTATCGAGGAGGAGTGTACCCTCGGTCAGGATATCCACTCTGCTATCGGCCTTGACGATACATCCGTTGAGTTTGAAATAACATCAAACCGCCCGGACTGCCTCAGCGTTATCGGTCTTGCAAGAGAGACTGCTGCAACATATGATCTTCCCCTCACAGTAAAGGCACCTGAGTTCAAGGGCGTTGACGGTGATGTCAACAGCTACCTCAAGGTGGATATCCATGATGCTCAGTGCTGCCCGAGGTACTGTGCAGGTATCGTAAAGAACGTTAAGATCGGTCCTTCACCCCGTTGGATGAGAGAGCGCCTCCGTGCAAGCGGTGTTCGTCCTATCAACAACTTTGTTGATATCACAAACTATGTAATGCTTGAATATGGCCAGCCTATGCACGCTTTCGATCTCCGATATGTTGAGGGAGCACATATAAATGTCCGCAAGGCTGAGGACGGCGAAAAGATCATGACTCTCGACGGCGTAGAGCGTGAGCTTACATCGGAGATGTTGGTGATCGCTGACGAGAAGAAGCCTGTTGCCGTTGCCGGAGTTATGGGCGGCGAGTACAGCGGTATCATGGAGGATACAAATACAGTCGTATTCGAGTCCGCTTACTTTGAGCCTTCACAGGTGCGCCAGACTTCAAAGAAGCTGAAGCTCAAGTCTGACGCTTCATCACGTTATGAAAAGGGCGTTGATCCCACTATCTCCATGACCTGCCTCAAGAGAGCATTTGAGCTGGTCGAACTTCTCGGCGCGGGTGAGGTAGTAAATACAGTTATCGACTGCAACAAGTCAGATTTCAAGCCCTCTGAGGTAGTATTTGATCCTGCATGGATAAATAATTTCCTGGGCATAGATATATCTGAGGACAAGATGAAGGAATATCTCGGCCGCCTTGAATTCACATTCAAGGACAATAAGGTCGTTGCTCCTGCTTTCCGTATCGACATCGGCTGCAAGGCTGATATCGCTGAGGAGGTAGCACGTATCTACGGCTACAACAACATCCCCTCAACAGATTTCAGAGGAGTTGCAAGAGCCGAGTTCACTGAGGAGCAGAAGTTCGTCCGCACACTGAGAAATGCAGCCGTATCTCTCGGTGGCTATGAGATCGCAACATATTCCTTTGTTTCTCCTAAGTATTTCGACAAGATCCGTCTTCCTGAGGACAGCAAGCTCAGAAATGTTGTACGCATAGTAAATCCTCTCGGCGAGGATACAAGCGTTATGAGAACATCTACTGTACCTTCAATGCTGGATGTCCTCTCATTCAACTATAATAACCGCAACGAAAAGGCCTGCCTCTTTGAGATATCCAAGGAGTATATCCCTGCCGGTGAGGAGAAGCCCTTCATCAATGGCAATATCCTTGCAAACAGCGGCAATGAGAAGCACAGATACCAGTATTCTCTTCCAGATGAGCCTCAGAGACTTACTATCGGTATGTACGGCGGCGAGGCTGACTTCTATACCCTCAAGGGCATGGTCGAGCAGATCCTTGACGAAATGAACATCAGCGATGTTGAGTATGTAAGAGCAGAGGACTGTCAGGTCTTTGACGAGAAGTATGCTCTCCACCCCGGCAGAAGCGCTGTTATCATCAAGGACGGTGTATATCTCGGTATCATGGGTGAGGTGCATCCAGAGGTTCAGGAGACCTACGAGATAGGTGTTAAGACCTATGTAGCAAAGCTCTGTATCCCTGAGATGATGCAGCTTGCAGCCGAGAAGATAACATACAGCCCGCTCCCGAAATTCCCTGCCACTACAAGAGACCTTAGTCTTCTCGTTGACAATGAGACTCCTGTTGCAGAGCTTGAAAAGGCTATAAAGGGCGCTGTCGGAAAGATACTTGAAAAGGTTACTCTGTTCGATGTGTACCGCAGCAAGGAAATGATAGAGAGCGGCAAGAAGAGCGTTGCATACTCTATCTCGATGCGTTCACATGAGGGCACTCTCACTGATGAACAGGCTGACGGAGCTATGAAGCGTGTGCTGAAGGCTCTCAATGCTATCGGCGCTGAGCTGAGAGGCTGATAATGCTCGCAACACTTATCAGCCAGCTTATAACGATAGTTATGCTGGTCTCGATATATATGTGCATCAGAAGCATAGGCCGTAAGGAAAAGAAACAGGCTGCGATATGGGGGATAGTATTCCTTGTGCCTGTGGTTTTCCTCATCGTCCTTCTGGTAATATATGGCAGATAAAGAATGCCTTCGTACATATGTGTATCACGCATAATGTGCGAAGGCATTTTGCTTTTTTGTGCAGGGAGCATCTCCCTTTGAATCGAGGGAAAATAATATGGACTTATGATATGATTTGATTATTCCCGGATAAAACATAACATGGAGGAAATTGTAAATTCAGACAAAAAACTGTTGACAAAAGAGATTAAATAGTTTATAATGTTATTGTAAAATCAAGAAACGACAGAGCCAAGGCTCGTCTGACCGAGATGAAAGGTGTTGAATATTATGGGAAAATTCGTTATAAAGTCCACAAAAACCGGTTTTACATTTAGTCTAAAGGCTGGAAACGGTGAGATCATCGCTACAGGAGGAGAGGTTTACAATACTCTCGCAAGCGTAAAGAACGGCATTGCCAGTGTTTCTAAGAATGCTCCTGTTGCAAAGATCGAGGATCAGACCATCGAAGGCTATGAGCAGGTCACAAATCCCAAGTTCGAGATATATAAGGATAAGGCAGGCGAGTTCAGATTCCGCCTTAAAGCCAGAAATGGTGAGATCATCTCAGTCAGCGAGGGATATGTCAAGAAGGACAGCTGCAAGAAAGGTATCGCAAGCGTTCAGAAAAATGCTGTTGATTCCCCGATTATAGAGCCCGAGCCGGAGGATAAGTAAAAGGTTGCGGCTTCCGATAAAGGAAGCACTTATATAGAAGTATATGACAGTTACTCGGGGAAAACCTTTCTGAGGAAAGGTTCTTCCCCGAACCCCTTTCCAAAGACTTTTAATCTTAATTTTCCCCAGATAGGGCGCACCCATGTATTACTACATGGGCTTTTTACTTGTGTGCGCCCTATCTGGGGAAAATTTAAAACTGAAAGTTTTAGGAAGGGAGATTGAGGGTGACTCCCCGCAATGCGGGGAGATGTCACGCAGTGACAGAGGGGACCGCCTCCGTCAGAGGAACCCTTTTTCAAAAGGGTTTCCCTCAATACCTAACGTATAACTTCTATATAAGTGCTTCCCTTACCGGCAGCTGTTCTTTGTAAAAAAGCCATAACGCTTTTAGCAGGCGTTATGGCTTTATATTAATATCGTGTTTATGATCAGCCTTTGAGTGCGACTCTTCTGATCTTTCCGCTTATTGTCTTAGGAAGCTCGTCACGGAACTCGACGATTCTCGGATACTTATAAGGTGCGGTATGCTTCTTGACATAGTCCTGGATCTCTTTCTTGAGCTCATCTGTACCGACAGTGCCCTTTGTGAGGACAATAGAAGCCTTTACTACCTGGCCTCTTACAGGGTCGGGAGCTGCGCTTACACCGCATTCGAGCACATATGGGAGCTCCATGATAACGCTTTCGATCTCGAATGGTCCGATACGGTATCCTGAGGACTTGATAACGTCATCAACTCGGCCGACATACCAGAAATAGCCGTCCTCGTCCTTCCATGCTGTATCTCCTGTGTGGTACATACCGTCAGACCATACTTCCTTTGTTTTTTCCTCATCACGGTAATAACCGAGGAAAAGTCCGCATGGAGCACCGTTTTCTGTGTGGATAACTATCTCGCCAGTCTCACCGGTCTTGCAGGGCTTACCGTCGGGATCAACTATATCAACATCGTAGAGTACGCTTGGCTTGCCCATTGAACCCGGGTGGCAGGTCATTCCCACGAAATTACCGATAGAGAGGGTAGTTTCAGTCTGGCCGAAGCCCTCCATGAGCTTTACGCCTGTAGCCTTGAGGAACTGGTTGTACACCTCAGGATTGAGCGCCTCTCCGGCAACTGTAGCGTACTTTATAGAGCTGAGATCAAACTTTGAGAGATCCTCCTTTATAAAGAAACGGTACATTGTCGGAGGAGCACAGAAAGTAGTGATATTGTACTTCTTGAACATGGGGAGGATCTTGTTTGCGTCAAAACGATCGAAATCGTACACAAAGATACAGGTCTCGCTG
>JAAYBK010000266.1 GCA_012718885.1 Ruminococcus sp.
AACCGGCGTGATATTATCCTGACGGCTTTCATTGGGGGGTGAAACTACAATATCAGTATGCTCCTCGTAAGAAACGTTCTCGAGAGAAACGGCTTCATTTTTGATCTCTGTATCATTAATTACGGCAGCTTCGCTCACCGGCTCAGTTGGAATGTAAGGTATTTCCTGATATTCAGATCCGTTATTTTTTTCTTCTGAATTTATATCGTCGATCCCGTCACCAGATACGTTGTTTCCAGTTACAGCTTTTCCCGCCCTTGACTGACGGAATTCATTTATCTTATCACTTGTCTTTTCCTTAATATCGGTAACTGCACAATCTGCAACAGCAGCTATGAATTTTGCCTTGTCTTTAACTGCATTGATTTTTTCCTTTGCTTCATCTGACTTGGCATATTCAACTACGCTTCCGGCTGCGCTTTTGGCTGCGTCGCCAACTTCTCTGGCTGCTCCTAAAAGTGTTTTACCACAAGCATTTGCAATTTCAGATAATTCATTACCGATATCCGGCTTGTCATCATTATTTGAAGATGATATATCTGAGGCATCAGCGGCAAAAGTTTTTTCTCTGTTTGCCCCAGTTTTCAGGGAGCTTGTTATTCTTTCCCCATGAATCGGAAACACCTTTATTCTGCCCCCATCCTTCCGGCATTTTATTATTATTACTCATATTATCACCTTGATCATGGTTCGTCAAGTCCTCCGTTAGGAGGGCGGCATCTTCTCAGTCTTCTGAAGCCTTTTTTCACACCTTTCAAAACACCGTACTTCTGCACAGAGATACGCATATATTCCGAACAGCTCGGCGTAAACAGGCAGGCTGCACGGATAGCTTTAGGAGCGAATTTCTGATATAAAAATATCATAAGCAATATGATATTTTTTGTTTGCGCAATTAAGAAAATAAGTATCGCCGCTATCAACATGATAAGATATTGCCATAATTTGAGACCACCGCCGAAAACTGCTATTAAAACTATCGGCAGTAAAAATACAACTATTTGCAGCAGTTCTTTATGCAGTCTAAATTTTGGACGAATCACTGCTTTGTTGATAGCATCCTTACGCTTATTTCTAAAGGCTTCGATTATTTCTTCATCTGTCATAATTATTCTTTTTTGTCGAACATTCCCTTAACGGAATTAAAATTATTCAGAGCGCCTTGTTTCATTGACTGGAATTTATCGCCAACAGACTGTTTTTCTTCCTCAGGCCGCTTTATCGGGTATGTATTGCCGCAATGAGGGCAAAAACCGTAATTCACATTTTTAAACTCCTCTTTAGTATCATACAGAGGAATTCCGCTTACAATAGCCCAGCACCCGCCGGTTATGGTCAGTAAACAGCCATCCTTTATTCCAACAGCTGCACATCCGATCCTTGATTTGCTGCTAACTGTCTCACTGATAATAACAGCCGTATTATCTTCGCAGAAAGGGCAGTACATATCTCTTTCAATTACTACAAGTTTACTTCTTTCCATAAATGTTCCTCCTTACGATCCTTGAATAGTATAATGATTTTGCCTTAAATATAATTGATGCTGTTTTGCCATAAATTTCAGAAATTTATGGCACATTATTCGATTACTTTATATATTATATTTTAATATAAATAATCTTATTTTTCAATAGATTTGAGTGAATGTTTACAAAAGAGAAACGATTTTGGATGTGTTCACAAATCTATACGCTTCAGATTATTCATTTTAACATCTATAAACCGTCATCATTTTGGTCAAATATGAGTGGGAGATATGGCTCGCCGCGGTTAAAACATATATAAGAGTAAAGACATCTTATAGAAGGAACTATAAATGACATTTTTGCTATGTAAATATCGGTGACTCCTTCGTGGCGGTACTTTCTTTTATAAATTCATTGAAAATGTCTTTGTGCTTAATAGTGAAAAAATGTTCTGGTTCATTGTGGCCCATGATGAAGTTTGAGGAATAGTATAAAAGCTCTCGATAGAATATATATTCTGCGATTTGATATATTATATATACAGAGAATGATCGTTCTGCTTCTGGAGGTGTAATCATTGGACGAGTGTATATGTTTATCGATTTGAAGAGCTTCTATGCTGTTGTGGAATGCGTTGCATGAGGCTATGAGCCGTTCAAAGTTCCTCTTGTAGAAGCTGATCCGACCAAAGGTGAAGGTTCTATAACTCTGGCTATATCTCCAGCTTTAAAGGCTCTTGGTGTGAAGAATCGCTGCCGTATATTTGAAATCCCGAAAGACATCCAATATGAGATAGCTATGCCTCGAATACGTAAATATATCGAGGTATTTGCTCAGATCTATGGTGTATACCTTCAATACATCTCTCCTGACGATATGCTGCCACGGTCATACCGCTTTCCTGCTGTGCTTTGATCTGCTCTGTCCATTCATGCAGCTGAACGTCGCGCTTGACTTTGGTAATAGCTGTCGTTGTTTTCAATCCCATATTCCCCCTATGCCTAATTTAGTCCAGTTTAATCCATAGACTATTTTAACCTATCTAATTTAGTCTATGGACTTGCTTAGACATAATTATACATCAGATTTCTTTTTTGAGGAATACGTCCTTTATTTTACGCTTACTACATTATAGCAAGAAGAGATGATATTATGATGAAATTAAGTGAAAAGTACAATACGATAAAAATATTTACTGATGTCATTGGCGAGTGCGTAATGTTTTAGATCACTGAGGTATGTAATCAGGTCATAATGATTGTGATAGACGGCACACCGAATGAAAAAATGATTCAATTGACATACAACTAAACAAATGATATAATTATTTAGAATATGTACGGAGGTAATAAGGAATGGATAATTTTATCAAACCGCCTGTTGAAGTGCGTTATGCCGATGAACTTGCAGTGCTTGCAGCTTCTGATACGGGAAGACGCCCCGAAAACTGGAAGCTTTCTCCACAGGCTGTCAGAACGTTCATACTTGGCGGCAATGTCAATACTCCATCGGGCAAAACCGTGATATCAAGGAAATTCTATGGCAATGACTCGCTTGTTGAACGTGCTATCATAACTCTTGCAGGTAGCCGTGGACTTATGCTTGTGGGCGAACCCGGAACGGCCAAAACTATGCTCTCAGAACTACTTTCCGCTGCCTGCTGCGGTATTTCGACCAATACAGTTCAGGGAACGGCAGGCACTACCGAGGATATGATAAAATACAGCTGGAATTATGCACTCCTCCTCTCGAAAGGTCCTTGCCGTGAAGCACTTGTGCCGTCACCGCTCCTTATCGGTATGGAGCATGGGATATTCGCACGTTTTGAGGAGATAACCCGTACTCCTGCGGAAATCCAGGACAGTCTCATCTCAGTTATGAGCGACCAGATATTAAATATTCCCGAACTTGGTGACGATGGACTTGTACTTGCTCGTCCGGGCTTCAATATCATCGGAACAGCGAATACCAGTGACAAGGGCGTAAACGAGATGTCGGGAGCGCTCAAACGCCGTTTTAATTTTGAGACAGTCGAGCCTGTACGTGATGTAAAGCTTGAAAAGGAGATAATCATTCGTGAGGCTGAGGATATGGCTAAGGCAGGTCATATAGATATGCCCGTTGATACCGATGTTGCTGAACTGCTCGCAGTTACTTACCATGAACTCCGTGAGGGGAAAACCGCCAGCGGTACTGTTGTTGAGAGACCTTCTGCTGTTATGAGCACTGCCGAGGCTGTATCGGTATATTTTCAGACACTTAGTCATGCCTGGTATTACGGCGATTCACGATTTGATCTGGGAGTTCTTACAGAAAGCCTTGTGGGTGCTGTATGCAAGGAAAACAAGGATGATCTCGCAAAGCTTCGTGACTATTTCAGAACAGTCTCCAAGGACAAGACTAAGGAAGGTGGGTTATGGAAAGCGTATCTCAGTTCATCAAAGCTGCTGAAATGACACTTATTGCAGAGGATAATCCTCTGCTGCTCTTTCCTGTGCGTCATCACAGTCCTGTTTGCTCATATCAGCTTATACGGACTATGGAGCTTTACCGGCCTGATATCGTGCTTATTGAAGGTCCATCCGATGCCTGTGAGCTGATACCCGTGCTTACCGATGAGGAAACAAGGCTTCCTGCTGCGATATACTATTTTTACAAGGACAGGAAAAAGCTTGTCAGCGAAGAGGCTGAGGACTATAAATGCTACTATCCTTTTCTGTATTCCTCGCCTGAATACAATGCGCTTGCGGAAGCGAAAAAACTTGGTATAAAGGCAGCGTTCATCGATCTGCCGTACAGCGAGATCATGATAAATACCGCAGAACAGAGCGGCCTTCGGCGCAGTGACAAGCAGAATTATGCGGATGATTCGCGACTTACAAGGGGAGAATTATACCGTGCTCTCTGTGACAAGACTTCTGTGCGAAGCTTCGAGGAATTCTGGGAAAAGTATTTCGAAATCGAGGGACTTGCCCTGACACCTGAAGATTTTCTCCGTCAGATGCATACATACTGCTGCCTTACAAGAGAGAATTCCGATCCTGCCGAATCTGAAATTGACGGCACTGTTATCCGTGAGCGATTTATGGCGTCACGTATCATTGAGGAGATGAAAACCAATAGAAGAGTGCTTGTGATAACTGGTGGCTTTCACTGCTCAGGTCTGCTTAAACTTATCAAAAGCGGCAATGTTGCTCCTCCAAGGCTGCACAGCATACCTGCTGACCAGAGAGGTGCATATCCTGCGGTTTACAGCTATGAATCAGCAGATGCACTTCATGGTTATGCATCTGGCATGGAGCATCCTTTCTTCTATGACAGCGTGTTCCGTTACATAACTGAATATGGCTCACCTAACGGGGCTTACGATGCAGTGACTCTTGATTTTCTATTGCAGACTGCAAGGGAATGTACAAAGAAAGATATCTCTGCTGCAATGCCGGATATTACTGCGGCATTCTCACTTATGAAAGGCCTTACGGCA
Source organism: Ruminococcus sp. (assembly GCA_012718885.1). GTDB lineage: Bacteria > Bacillota > Clostridia > Oscillospirales > Ruminococcaceae > Ruminococcus. The sequence continues at coordinate 4,951 of JAAYBK010000266.1, forward strand.
CTTCGTGGAGTACGGGAATGCGGTATGTATGAGCTTTCCGATGGTATTACCTCCACATTTATCAAGGGCGAAAAAACCGTATCATCATCAATGCCCCTTGATATACTTGAAAGGATAGCAATCGGAAATAAAGTAGGACATATCGGCAATAAGAGACATGTTCCTCCGCTTATCGCTGATTTTGAGAAACATTGTA
>JAAYBK010000267.1 GCA_012718885.1 Ruminococcus sp.
AAGGCGTTTTATCGGGAGAAAACGGTGGAGAATACGAACGTATTGTTTTAACTGAAAAAGGTCAGCTTATTTCCTATGAGTTCAAAGGCGGTAATGTTACGATTATCTTCAAGCTGGATGATTATGTGTTTGATTCGCCTGATTTCACTATGGAAGATGTAAGTGTCATATACGAAAATATGAAAAATGAGCATGAAGAATTATATGGGTAGATAGGGGAAATATTGACTTTAATAAAAAACGCCTTACTGGTAATGTCATTAAGCATAACTAATACAAAAGGAATCAGGAGTATATTAGAGATAAACGGACATACTCCTGATAAGTTTTGTAAATAAAAAGGAAAGTAAAAAGAACTCCTACAGATATACCTGAAAAATGATACAGGGTAAAATTTTGATAATACTTCAGATAATAGTCCGCCTGTACATCGCAGAAATACAGGCTTTTCTCATGCCTGTAGAAAACAGTTTTAAATACATTTTTGAAGTCGCGTGTGCACAAAAAAACAGGTGTAATGCACACGAAATGCACACGGAATGCACACGACTGAAAGGCAGTATAACGATAAGAAAAGAAGCCAGCTCCCTTTACGGGAGCTGATTCTATATATGAATACTTCAAGAAAATATCTGTTTCGTATGAATATGCTGATTATATCAATGAAGTTATTATATAATGAAACGAATAATAGTTGTCTCCTAATTAATAATAGAATTTAGGAGATATTATTGCATAATCACTTGACTTTTCTCCTAAAATCGATTATAATTATGAGAAAGGAGTGTGAGCTTATGAGAAACTTTGATTTCAGCGAACTTACAAAACGTTCATGGGACAGCGAGATCATCGGTCTTGTAGCCCAGATTCACGAATATAAAGGCAGACAGGAGCTTTATCTGAAACAGAAACCTGCCGAGCTTGACCGCCTTATTGAGATTGCAAAGGTACAAAGCACTGAAGCTTCCAACGAGATTGAAGGTATCCGTACTACAAATACCCGTCTGTTGCAGCTTGTCAAAGACAAGACAACGCCCAGAAACCGTGACGAGGAAGAGATCATGGGATACCGTGATGTACTGAATACTATCCACGAGAACTTCGAGTATATACCTATTTCATCGAACTACATTCTCCAGCTCCACCGTGACTTATATAAGTACTCTCATAAAAGTATCGGTGGTACATTCAAGAACTCTCAGAATTATATTAGTGCGACAGATGCCAATGGACGTGAATTCGTATTATTCACTCCTCTGCCGCCATATGAAACACCAGCTGCTATCGAAGCGGTATGTGATAGCTATAATCGCATAATTGCGACGCAGGATATCGATGCATTGCTTCTGATACCTGTGTTTATACATGACTTTCTCTGTATACACCCGTTCAATGACGGTAACGGCAGAATGAGCCGCCTGCTTACAACTCTGCTGTTGTATCGTTCCGGTTATGTGATTGGCAGATATATCTCCCTCGAAAGTAAGATAGCCAAGAATAAGAACATTTACTACGATGCACTGGAACAGTGTCAGAAAGGCTGGAACGAGGGCAAAGAAGATTCCACGCCGTTTATAAAGTACTTGTTGCAGACTATTCTTGCTGCATATCGCGACTTTGAAGATCGTGTAGCACTGGTCGATGAAAAGCTGCCGGCAATAGAAATGGTGCGTCGTGCTGTATATAATAAAATCGGTAAGTTTACCAAAAGCGAAGTCATGGAACTTTGCCCGACAATAAGCAAGGCTTCGGTTGAGAATTCTATCAAGCAGCTTGTTGAACAGGGACTTATCTTAAAGCATGGCAGCGGGCGAAGCACATTCTATACCCGAAGCGACATTTGAAGCAATATATTATATAATTTCAGTAAGGAATGATTAATATTATGAAAAAGGCTTTAGTACTTTCACTTTCATTGTTTTTGTTGTGTGGCTGTGCTTCTCAAAATATCGTCTCTTCAGAAGATAAGAAAGATGAAGCAAAAACAACAGCCGTTACGACAACTGCAAGAGCGACTTCAAGTTCTACTGTAACTACATCTCATACTATAACGACTACAATTGCGACACCAACTTCCGTAGCCGCTGAAACTACTTCTATAGCGGACGCTGATGACTTCGTATGGCTGGAAAGAGGAGTATATGAGGTGGGATACGGAGAAAGAAACCCGGATCTTCCTTATGATAACAGGTTTGAAGGAGTATTCTATTCTTTTTTTGATGATAATACAGGTGTTAAGTGGGATGCATATGAGGGTGTTGTCGCTTATTTTTCTTGCGAACAAAAAAAAGACAGTATCATTTTTCATGAAACTAATCTGACAAAGAACAATCCAGAAGCAGAAATAGGAGCTACATATGATTATGAACGTCGTCCTTCTCTGGATAATGACGGCAATATAAAGCTCGATAATTCCATTTTACTTGTTAGGCTATCTGCTGATGAAAAGGAATTTGAACCAGGATTATTCGATGCAAGAGACTACAGTGACAATTATGTATTTAATGATGGCCTTAAAGCCATTAATTCACCTAACTTTCTTGGAAAAAAACTCGAGAAATAAAACATGAAAAGTTTGGAAAAAAAGCGAATAATGGAGCTTTGTCCTATACTAAGCGACATTTGATGCAATAGAAGAGATAATGATTAAAGGAGTATGATGATGAATATAGATAGCACTCTTTACAACGGGCGTCCAACAGATACTCGTTCAGATGTTGAAATGGCCATATACGATATACTTGATTCTCTTGGTATAGATTACAAGCGTGCTGACCACGACCACGCTGATACTATGGAGGACTGCCTGCTGATAGAATCTGTACTTGGGGCTAAAATATGTAAGAACCTGTTCCTCTGTAATCGCCAGAAGACCAGCTTCTATATGCTCCTTATGCCAGGTGATAAGCCATTCAAGACCAAGTTCCTGACATCGCAGCTGAACTGTGCCCGTCTATCCTTTGCGGAGGCTGATAAGATGCAGGAGTATCTGCATACTATCCCCGGCTCTGTATCAGCGCTGGAGCTTATATTCGATACGGATAACAACATACAGCTCGTCATAGATAACGATCTTATGAGCGATGAATACATTTGCGGACATCCGGGTATCAATACTTCGACAGTCCGCCTGCTACGAGAGGATATGCTCAAATATGTCCGTGCGGCTAAACATGAACCCACATTCATTGACCTTCCTACGGAGTGATATTATGCGTATATTTGCATTGGAGCTTGATAACGACATCAAAGGTATAGAACGCAGAAAAGCATATATCGAGGGGCTTATTGAGAAACTTCCGAAGCCTGATATCGTAGTTCTGCCCGAGCTTGCCATATGCAGTTATATGGCAAGTCAGAAGATATGGAAACTTGCAGATGACTGCGGTCGTGACGCAAGCCAGTGGACTGTAAGCATAGCAAAAAAATACAATACCTATATCGGAGCAGGCTATCTCGACAAGGAGAACGGCGACTACTATAACCGCTATATGATCGCAGGTCCTGACGGTGTATGTGGTGTTGTTACCAAGTCTGAGGGCGAATCAGCAGTTTTCAAGCGCGGGGACTTCGGCAGTATTATTCATACTCCATTTGGAAATGTTGGTGTGGGTATATGCTACGATTCACGCCGCAAGCACTTCTATGATAACATCAGGAATGACGAACTTTCACTGATACTATTTCCGCATGGTTCACCTGCAGATCCGAATAAACCAAATAAAGAACGCAATGAAAATGACAAGCGCTGTATGGCTTATATTGAGGCATTCGGAGTCCCTGTTGTCTATGTGAACAGTATAGGTGAGCTTGAATATATGCCTGGCAAAATGGGCGCAATGATGAAAAAATATGGTTTCAGAATGAATGGCATGAGCAGGATATATGCTCCAAAATCTGTACCGATAAATACGGATATCACCGATGCTATCGGTGCAGAGGTCGATATTCAGCCTAAGAAAATGTATAAAGAGATACAATTCTATGGTGAGGATATTTTACGCGGCAACTGGCTGTTCAAGCACTTTATCCTCAAACCTGATACAGTAGCAGGTATCAAGTCTTATGAGAACGAACATAAAAAGAAATAATAATTGTATATGAGAAATTATGAACGTGATGAAGGTTCGAATCCCTCTCTGTCCGCCAGAATTAAAAAGCCTGTATTTCGAGAAAAACACCGAAATACAGGCTTTTCTGTTACCTACAGAAAGCTATTTGAACTGCATTTTTGCAGTCCCGTGTGCACAAAAAACAGGTGTAATGCACATGAAATGCACACGGAATGCACACGACTGAAAGGCAGTATAACGATAATAAAAGAAGCCAGCTCCCTTTACGGGAGCTGATTCTATTTTAAAAGATTCATTAACAAAAAGCTTTCAATGAATGTTACCGTTACTATACTCTTCCAAGAATTCAGCTGCACTGATCCCACCCTTTATCAGGTGACTTA
>JAAYBK010000268.1 GCA_012718885.1 Ruminococcus sp.
AAAGTTTTAGGAAGGGAGTTTGAGGGTGACTCCCCGCAGTGCGGGGAGATGTCACGCAGTGACAGAGGGGACCGCCTCTGTCAGAGGAACCCTTTTTCAAAAGGGTTTCCCTCAATAACTAACATATAACTGCTATATAAGTATCACACATTTGCAGTCCCTATTCATATATGCAAATGCGGTGTGCAGATCAGATCTGAGCTCTTGCGGCCAGTCTGTAGATAGAAGCGATATCCTCAGCGGAAAGATGAACGAATCCTCCGGTCTTGCCGGTGCCGATACCGAACTTGTCCACCAGTGCCGGGATGTCTTCTTCTCTTGCACCGAGCTCCTCAAAGTTTATCGGCATACCGATACTGCGGAGAAAATGGCGGAAGCAGAGAATTCCCTCAAGAGCGGTATTCTCCGGGTTCTCATAGTCCATAGGACAGCCCCAGACTCTTACTGCAACCTGTGCGAAGCGCATTACATTGTGCTTGTAGACGAATTCCATCCAGGCCGGCATGATAACTGCAAGACCTGCTCCGTGAGCGCAGTCATAGAGTGCGGAGAGCTCATGCTCGATACCATGGCTGTTCCAGTCATGGCTCCTGCCCACGCCTACGATGCCGTTATGTGCGACCGTACCGGCCCACATGATATTCGCACGAGCCTGATAGTTATTGGGATCAACGATGACACGGGGAGTCTCCTTTATCATAGTCAGCAGCACGGCCTCGCAAAGCCTGTCAGTGACCTCTACCTCCTGAGTGTTGGTGAAATATCTCTCAAAAACGTGAGCCATGATATCCGTAGCGCCGCAGGCTGTCTGATAGGGAGGCAGGGTGCAGGTTAGCTGAGGATCCATGATAGAGAATCTGGGGCGGATAAGATCGCTGCCGAATCCTCTCTTCAGGCCGCCCTCCTCCTTGGTGATAACGCTGTCGCCGGAGCCTTCGCTGCCGGCAGCTGCAATTGTGAGTACAGTTGCCACTGGCAGAGCCTTTACCGGCTCAGCCTTGCCGGCATAGAAGTCCCAGAAGTCTCCTTCGTATGGCACACCCAGTGCAATTGCCTTTGCGGAGTCGATGACAGAGCCGCCGCCAACTGCAAGGATGAAGTCTATATCGTTGTCACGGCAGAGCTGTATTCCGTCATAAACAAGAGTGTCACGGGGATTTGGCTGAACGCCGCCCAGCACTCTGTAGGTGATGTCGTTTTCCGCCAGGGATATCTTTACCCTGTCCAGCAGACCGCTTTTCACTGCGGAATTTCCGCCGTAATGTATGAGGACCTTTGAACCGCCGTGCTTCTTTACATATTTACCGGCTTCGTTTTCGGTGTCCTTGCCGAAAACAAACTCTGTGGGGCTCCAGAACTGAAAATTATCCATTGATTATTCCCTCCTTGATCTTTTCTACTGTTGATATGACCTTATCGCACCAGCTGTCGAACTCCGGATCGTCGTGCTGCAGCTCCGTATGAGCGAGTATGTTTGCGATGGTCTGTCTGATACCCTGATCTGCCCTTACCGTGGCTGTAAAGCCGGGAACGGCACGTTTCAGTTTACTGTTGTCGAAAATCACTGAATTTGCCTTGTCACCGATAAGACTCCCCTCAAGGTCATAATCGCTGACAGCGGCCAGGAATTCAGATGAGATATGGCAGGCCTTCAGCTCCTTCCCCAGAGCGTCTGCGATGATACCGTATATCTGATCCCAGGTCAGTGATTCGTCGGATGTGATGTGGAAGGCCTGGCCGACAGCGTGGATATTTCCTACCAGTCCGGCATAGCCTTTGGCGAAATCGGAGTTATGTGTGATAGTCCAGAGCGAAGTGCCGTCGCCGTGGATTATTACCTTTTTGCCCTCCATTATACGTTTGATGACCTGCCAGCTTCCGTTGTGGCCATGTACTCCCAGCGGTACCGACCGCTCATCGTAGGTATGGCTTGGCCGGACGATCGTCACCGGGAAGCCGTTCTCACGATACTCTTTCATCAGAAGCTCCTCGCAGGCTATCTTGTCCCGGGAATACTGCCAGTAGGGATTCGCCAGCGGAGTGCTCTCGGTGATGACGCAGTCCGAAGGCGGCTTCTGATAGGCGGAAGCAGAGCTGATGTAGATGTACTGCTTTGTGCGTCCTCTGAAGAGACGGATGTCCCTTTCTGCCTGAGAGGGAACAAAGCCGATGAACTCTCCTACAGCGTCGAAGGTCATATCACCGAGAAGCTTCTTTGTCTCTGCTTCATCGCTGATGTCGCCTTGCAGTACAGTGACATTACCGGGCAGCTCGTCAGTGCGGCTGCCTCTGTTAAGTAGGAACAGCTCATGCCCCTGACTGGCTAAGAGCCTGGTCACAGCCATGCTTATCGTACCGGTGCCGCCGATAAATAATACTTTCATTAACACACCTCTTTCTCTTTTTGAAAGTTGTCTTTATTATACGATAAAAATTGCCATAAGTCAATATTTTTCAGCCAAACTATTGACAATGAATTACTGATTGTGCTAAAATCTGAGTAGATATTATGTCTGGTAGACACAGACAGCAGATAACAGGGGATAATCAATAAAAAGGAGCTGATAGCATGAACCTCATAAGAAAAATAACATCGGCAGTTACAGCTGCGGGGGTAGCTTTATCCGGAGCGGTTATACTGACACCGGAAAGGACGATAGAGGCTGAGGCGGCCGCTGCCGTTTCCATTTCGCCCTATGACCGCTACGACATCAACAACGGCATTTTTGAGGGCTGGGGTACCTCTCTCTGCTGGTGGGCGAACAGAGTGGGATATTCCGATACCCTTGCACAGAAGTGTGCGGACACCTTTTACGGCGATGACGGCCTGAGACTGAACATAGCCCGATTCAATATCGGCGGCGGTGACGATCCCTCTCACGATCACATCACCCGTACCGATTCCAATATGCCGGGCTATACCAGGTACAATAACGGCAATGTGACCTACGACTGGACTGCGGACTACAATCAGCGCAATGTGCTGCAAAGGTCGATAAAGGCTGCCGGGGACGATATGATAGTGGAGATGTTCTCCAACTCTCCGCCCTACTATATGACTAACAGCGGATGCAGCACCGGCAATAAGGACGCAGGCTCGAACAACCTGAAGGACGACTGCTACGATGATTTTGCTGAGTATATGGCAGAGGTCTGCGACCATTACCAGAACGTCTGGGGCATTGATGTACAGAGCGTCGAGCCGATGAACGAGCCCTACACCAATTTCTGGGGAGCATACAGTGCCAAGCAGGAGGGCTGTCATTTTGACTGGGGCGATTCCGAGAGCCGTATCATCACCGAGCTGAGAAAGGCTCTGGACAGGCACGGCTTGCAGGATGCATTTATCGCCGGTACGGACGAGACCTCCATCGATACGCAGATAGACTGCTACAACAAGCTTTCTTCCGATGCGAAGAACGTCGTGAAGAGGATAGATACCCATACCTACGGCGGCAGCAAGCGCACTGAGCTGAGATCGCTGGCCCTCTCCTCCGGAAAGAATCTCTGGATGAGCGAGGTGGACGGCAGCGGTACTGCCGGAACGAATGCAGGGGAGATGAGCGCTGCATTATGGCTGGCTGAGCGTATCGCCACCGACTGCAACGGCCTCAACAGTTCCGCCTGGATACTCTGGCAGGTCATCGACAACCATATCTCCTCAGTGGGCTACAACGGCAAGAAGGACAAGGGCATGGTCAATACCAGCGGCGGATTCTGGGGACTGGCTGTTGCCGACCACGATAAGAACGATATCATCCTCACAAAGAAATACTATGCTATGGGACAGTACAGCCGCTATATCCGTCCGGGTATGACAATGCTGAAGGTCTCCGATAACTCCATGGCGGCCTATGACGAGAAGAATGGCCAGCTTGTGATCGTTGCGTATAATACATCCGGCTCAGCCTC
>JAAYBK010000269.1 GCA_012718885.1 Ruminococcus sp.
AAGAGGTAAGCGATGATTCCGATAAAGAAGTGCTTTCAGAATGCAGGGGAGACCTCAGTTTCAGAAATGTGTATTTCTCCTATAATCCGAAAATAAAGCTGATTCAGGATTTCACTCTGGATGTTAGTGCAGGAGAGCGTATTGCGATAGTCGGTCCCACCGGCTGCGGAAAATCCACTATCATCAATCTTCTGCTCAGGTTCTACGATATCGACAGCGGAGAAATAACAGTATCCGGAAAGAATATTGCTGACATTACCAGAGACAGTCTCAGGAGCAGCTTCGGAATGGTGCTTCAGGAGACATGGGTTTTCACCGGAACTGTTGCTGAAAATATATCCTACGGAGCTCCTGATGCAACAAGGGAGCAGGTAATCGAAGCTGCAAAGGCAGTATACGCCCACGGCTTTATCAAGCGTCTGCCGCAGGGATATGACACGGTGATAAGTGAAGACAGCGGTCTGTCTCAGGGACAGAAGCAGCTTATATGTATCGCAAGGATAATGCTCATGGATCCGCCGATGCTTATACTTGATGAGGCAACCAGCTCTATCGATCTGCGTACAGAGCAGCGTATACAGAAAGCCTTTGCCAAGCTGATGGAGGGCAGGACAAGCTTTGTTATCGCCCACAGACTTTCCACGATAAAGAATTCTGATACGATCCTTGTTATGAAAGAGGGGAATATCATTGAGCAAGGCGATCACAATGAGCTTATGGATAAGGGCGGATTCTATTCCGAACTCTATAACAGTCAGTTTGCGACATAAAAAACGGGAGTTTTTAACTCCCGGTTTTTTATTTCATTTTTTCCTTCCGCATCTGGATACGAACATCTTCGCCCTTGAATTCAAGGCATTTGTATGCAGAAATTATCCTTGAGACGACACGGCTGTCATAGCGGCGGCTTATACCGCTAAAATCAAGATTTGTGCTGATAATAGTAGGCTTGCTGCGGTTCATTCTGGAATTGATTATATTATATATAGTTGCGCTGTAGAATGTAGACTCATACTCTGTACCAAGGTCATCCATGATAAGGAGATCGGTATTCATGACCATATCTATCATCTCCGAGGAATGCTCCCTGCTGAAGTGCTCCTGTTCGATTTTCCGGAGGATATTGATGATAGAGTCATAGATAACGCTGTAGCCCCTGTTCAGAACACAGTTTGCTATCGCAAGGGAAAGATGAGTCTTTCCCAGACCTGTTTCGCCAAACATGAGGATACTGCATGAATCGGTATCAAATTTATATGCATAATTTTTTGTAAAGTCGAAGATCCCCTTCATGGTGAAGTAGTCTTCGCCCTTGTAGTAGCTGAGGTTGAATGACTCGAAGCTTGAGAGCTTGAGATGAGCACTTTTATTGAGCTCATCAGCGGAGAGCTTTCCGCAGAGCTGCTTGAAGCAGTCGCAGAATTCATTGCCGCAATAACCGGTATCATTGCATTTAGGGCAGTAGTAATGCATGTCGAGATAGTCGGCAGGATATCCGTTAGCCACAAGTATCTTCCTTGACATTTCCTGAGCGCCCATATTATTTTTTTTCAGTTCTTCGATCTTCTGTGAGATATCCTCGCCTTTTCTGCTGGTTATAAGATCGATGAGCTCTTTTCCGGTGCTGTAAAGGGCATCGTTTATTTCTTTAAGCTGAGGTATCTTCTGATTGATCTCATTTATCCTGCGGTCATTTTCACTGACAGCTTTCATCCTGCGTGTAGTCATTATAGCCTGAGCACGTTCAAAAACTGCGCTGTCCAAATATTTTCACCTATCTTTCAGAATTTGTTAATGACAAACTCGTATTTTTCAACATCCGGATCGGAGTTGTTATTTGTTCTTGATTTATTACCTTTGTTGCTTTTGAAGCTGCTTTCAGCATCTCGCACCTGTTTTACAGTTGTAAATCCGCTGTTTTTCCATGACATGAGGATCTTGTTTATGTATTCGAAAGACAGCTTGTTGATCTGTTCGATAGT